>JADFFP010000182.1 GCA_022568115.1 Pseudomonadota bacterium
CGGAGCAAGAGGAGCACGTCTGGGCACGAGGAGCGGTGCTGGTTCGAGTGCACGGGCATCGCCCGTCGTCGACTGACTCCTCCGAGCACTCGACCGAAGGACTATCGCCGGAGCTCGTGGCGGCTCGTGAGGAACCTACCGCACGGCCCGGGAGGGAGCTACTTAAGCTGCTGCGGGCCGATGGACTGCTCTCCCCGATTGCTTTGACCCTTGCCTTGTTCGTGGCAGCCGGCGGACTCGTGATCGAAGCACTACTCTTTCGTGGCCTGCTGGATCTGGTTCCCGCGCTCGGCTCGTCGACGCAACGGGTCGGCGCGTTGTCGGCGCTCGTCGCTTTCGTCTTGTTTCTGCTGATCCTCGAGCTCCCCATCGCGGGAGGCGTCCTCCGTCTCGGGCGACGGCTCGAAGGACGGCTGCGCATGGCGTTCCTTACGAAGATCCCTCGGCTCGGAGATCGTTACTTTCGAAGCCGACTGATCTCCGATATGGCGGAGCGCAACCATAGCGTCCACGGCCTCAGGCTTCTCCCGAATCTGGGCGCGGCCTTCATCGGTATCCGGATAATAGAAACGCTCTTCTTCGGCCAGTGCGTTAATCAGCGTGGTAAAGCCTAGGGAGGTATCGTATCCCTCTGAATCAAAGATCTCCAGCATTTCAGCCTGGATACGGTCAACTTCTGTAAGCCCGATGGCGTGGATTTCATCAGCTGTCATGTTGGTGGTGGTGTTATTGCGCAACTCATAATTATAATATTCCTCGCCATCGGGGAATTTCCAGACCCCGGCATCGTTGTTGGATTTGGCGCGCAAGCCGGTGAAATAATCAATATAGCTTTGATAGGCCGGATAGACCGTGTTGTTAATCTCATCGGCGGCTTGATTGAGGAAACTGGTGCGATCCTCTTCGCTGATATCCTCGGTCTTTTCCAGCTTTTCCTTGAAAGACACATAAAGAACATTTTCCTCGGCCGGCTGGTCGACAAAATCCTGCATGATCTCAAGTGATTTATCGATCACGAAAGTCGGCGGAATGATTCCCAGTTCTTCACGCTTCAGAATGCCTTCCATGTTCTGTTCAAACTTGGTGTCGATCTTGGAAAGCCGTGAAATGTAATGCTCGGCATCATCCTCATCCTCAACCTTGTGAAAGCTGTCGAGAAAGCGGGGAATCTGGTTCTGCAGACCAAAAAGCTGGTTTACCGGGTAGTTATGAAACCTGAATTTTTGTTGCTGTTCAGGGTCGCCCAAAAGCTCCATGACGATTTTCTTGGTAATCAGTTCCTGCTCGGTTAGTTCCTCATCCGAATAAAGCGCCATCGAGGCCATGACATCCTGAAAATATTCAAACTGCTTGTCGCCAGCAGCCAGAGTATCGTCACTCCAATCGGCGTTATGGCCATCAATGCCAATTTGCTCCAAAAGGCCCATCGCGGTCAAAGCCTCCGGGCTTTCAAGCATGAATTTCAGAAATGCCCGGTTGTAGAAATTGTTGACAAAGAACGGTTTGTCGGCGTTCCATTCGTGATAAACGAAAGAACCTCCAAGGACGATCGCCACTCCTAAGGCAATTCCGGTCCATTTGAAAAATTTCTTAACTTTCCCCGCCATTGTAAAATCTCCTGTCGTGATATCTGTTGGCTATGGTTTATATATATCGTACTGATACTATTAACTGGTTATAAAAACAAAAACCTCAAGAGTCAAATGGTTTTGGGGTCTTGAACCCAAAGGGGGCAGCCGTTACGGTCGGAGATCACGGGGGATATATGGAAAAAACGCGCGCCAGATACCAGAATATAGGCTTTTTCCTGGGCCCTGTTCTGGCCGCTTTGGTCTTGGTCCTGCCCCCCGCCGAGGGGATTTCCCTGGAAGCCTGGCGGGTGATCGCGATGGCGCTGTGGATGGCGACCTGGTGGTCGACCGAAGCAATCCCGGTCCCGGCAACCTCGCTGATCCCGCTCATATTTCTGCCGCTTTTTGGCATTACCAGCCCAGACCAAGCCGCCCGGCCTTACGGGGATGACGTGATTTTCCTTCTTCTCGGCGGTTTTATCATCGCCATGGCGATGCAGCGCTGGAATTTGCATAAACGCATCGCCCTCAATATCCTGGCCCGGGTTGGCGGCCATCCGGCGGCGCTGATCGGCGGCTTCATGGCGGCGGCGGCCCTGCTTTCGATGTGGATTTCCAACACCGCAACCACCCTGATGATGATCCCGATTGCCCTTTCTGTCGCCAATGCAGTCTCGGGCGGCAAGAAAGGGCACACCTTTACCATCGCGCTGGTTCTGGGGGTGGCCTATGCCTCCAGCATCGGCGGCTTTGGCACCATCATCGGAACCCCACCAAATGCTATAGCCGTGGGCTACCTGGCGGACAATCACGGCATTGACATCAGTTTCGCCCAATGGATGATGTTTGGCATTCCGGTGGTTTTTCTGATGGTCCCCGCGGCCTGGTTGGTCCTGACCAAGTGGGCCTTTCCTTTAAAAGGCATACGTGCGGAAAAGGGCAAACAAGCCATTATCAATGAATTGAAGGATCTGGGCTTGATTACCACCCCTGAAAAGCGCACCGCCTTTCTGTTCGCCCTGATTGCCTTTAGCTGGATGTTCCGTCCACTTTTGAATGACCTTCCAGGTCTTGGCGGCCTGAATGACATGACCATCGCCATCGCCGGGGCGGTTTTGATGTTTGTGATCCCGTCGGGATCGAAACAACAAAAGGGCGCGTTTTTGCTTAACTGGGAATGGGCGGTCAAGCTGCCCTGGGGCGTGATTTTGCTGTTCGGCGGGGGTTTAAGCCTGGCCAATGCGATCAAGATCACCGGGCTTTCCCTCTGGATGGGCGAGGCCTTGTCAGGCCTGACCGCATTCCCGCTGCTGTTCCTGATGCTTGCCCTTATTGTCATGGTGGTGTTCCTGACCGAGCTGACTTCGAACACCGCGACTACCGCCGGGTTGATGCCGGTGCTTGGGGCGCTGGCGGTAGTCGGTGATTATAATCCCTTGCTGCTGGCCGTTCCGGCGGCTTTGGCGGCCAGTTGCGCTTTTATGCTGCCGGTCGCGACCGCGCCCAATGCGATTGTGTTCGCCTCCGGCCAGGTGACCATCCCGCAGATGTGCAAAGCGGGGTTTCGCCTGAACCTGGTTGCGATCATTATCGTGACCACCCTGAGCTATGCCCTGGTGCCGCTGATTTTCACCTGACATTTCGCCTTAAAACCGCCTGAAAATTGTGGACTTTTGGGCGATTGAGACCATATAAGGCCGAACATGAACCAGAAAAACCGGATAAGGCGGCAAAAGTTCCTGAAAATGCACGGAACCGGGAATGATTTTGTCATCCTGGATGCACGGAACGTTGCCTTTTCCCTTGACCGGGAAACTATCCGGGCGCTGACCAACCGGCGCACCGGAATTGGCTGTGACCAACTATTGGTGATTGAAGCTTCGAAGCAAGCGGATGCGTTCATGCGCATTTACAATGCTGACGGGTCGGAAGCCGCTCAATGCGGCAACGGAACCCGGTGTGTCGCCTTCCTGATCATGAACGAGGTTGGCAAGGATGAGGTTGTTATTGAAACCGGCTCCGGGCTTCTGAAATGCCACAAGGTGCCGGGCGGCATCGCCATCGACATGGGTGAGCCGATTTTCGACTGGCGGAAAATCCCCCTGTCCGAGCAACGCGATACGCTTCACCTGGGCCTGAATATGGGCGCCCTTAAAGACCCCGCGGCTTTAAGCGTCGGCAACCCCCACATCGTATTCTTTGTTGAGAATTCCGGGGGTATTAATCTTGAAACCCTGGGCCCCAAG
>JADFFP010000183.1 GCA_022568115.1 Pseudomonadota bacterium
GCTACCTGCTAGGCGCTTCTTAATTTTCCTGATTGTTTTCCGTTGCGGCTTCCGCTTCAAAGCGGCCGTCGTATTCGGCTGCCAGGTACAATAACGCGGCATAGGCCGCGACGTTGTAATCGAGATCCTCAGGTTTGATCAGATCGATGGTATCGCTGGCGGTGTGGTGATGGTCGAAGTAATAGGTGCCATCGCCGGCCAGCGCCGCCCCGGGAAGGCCGTTTTGCACCAGCGGGGTCAGGTCCGGCCCCGGGAAACCGGGCACGTCCGGGTTCCAGCCGATCCCCATCGGGCCCATCAGGCGCCAGATTTCCCGCAAGACCGGAACCGCGTCCTCTGATACAGCAGGAATAAGTTCACGAAGCTTGCCAAGTCCAAAGTCGGATTCAATCCCGAACACATGGTCCTCGCCGCCGTGGGCTTTTGCATAGGCAAAACCACCGAAAAGACCGACTTCTTCCGCCGCAAAGGCGATCACGCGGATGGTTCTGGCCGGGCGTTCCGGAAGATCGGCGATCAGTTTTACGGCGGCGGTGGTGATCGCCACGCCCATTCCATCATCCATCGCCCCGGTGCCGAGATCCCAGGCGTCGATATGCCCGCCGGTAATCACAATCTCATCCGGGCGCTGTGATCCGGTCAACTCACCAATGATGTTATAGGTGGTGATCTCGCCCAGGTCCCGGTTCTGGATATCGACATGCATGGTGACCGCCTCGCCGGCCTCGAAGATCGCCTGCAGCTGGTCTGCGTCCTGGTTTGAAAGCGCCGCCGCGCCGACCGTTTTTTCGCCGTAAGCGATGCTCCAGGCGTCATTTCCGGTGCGCTCCTCAAACGCAGCGGCGATGCCGTCGGCATTAAAGCTCATGGCGCCGGTGTGGGGATTATCACTGTCATCGGTGCCGATCGAGCGGATCAGCAGCGCCAGCCCGCCTTTTTTGGCGACCTCCGCGTGACCACGGGCGCGGGCGATCACCGCCGGGCGGTAACCGGCACCATTGTTGGCGCGCGCCATGCGGTTCGAGATAAAAACGATTTTGCCAGCCACCTCACTTTCATCGGCGGCCGCCAAGTCCTCAAAGGTTGCGAAATGGACCACTTCAGCGGTCACTCCGCCCTCAGGGGTTGAGACGGATTTGCCAAGCGAGGTGATATTAAACTCAAGATTATCATGGCTGGTGACGTGGGCGATCGCCGATTTCCTGGCCCAGCCCGGAAGCGTCACCGGCTCGGTCCACACCTTGTCGAACCCGAGCTCCCGGAATTTCGCCTCGGCCCAGGCGACCGCCTTGGCGTCATCCGGCCCGCCGGGCAGGCGGCTCGGCGCTGCCGTGGTCAGCTCTTCCAGAATTTCATAAGCGCCCGAGCCGGAAAGCGCCCTTTGGCGCAATTTCGCGGCGGTGCGGATTTCGGCGATGGTGAAATAATTGTAACCTCCGGCCCGATCGCCGATCACCACGTCTTCGGCCGGCCTGGTTTGCTGATCGGCAGGCTCCCCGCAGGAAACCACCAGAAAAGAAAAGAAAACAATCAAAATCCGCGCTGTCATCACATCACCCTTTTTTTGAATCAAAAACCAGGCGGGGAGTTAAGCAGAAGAGGGGAGGGTTGGCCAGTGGGGAAAAAAAGAGACAACAGAATCAAAAGACCGGGCCCTAAAAACTGGGCCCGGAATCAGAGAGGGGGGAAGCTTTTTTATACACGATAATAGTAAAGATAAGATGAATCAGTTAATACGCCTCGGGAAATCAAGAAAAACGCCTTTAATTCCTGAACCAGGGATGACGAAAAGTTATGTCACCCTCACCCTAACCCTCTCCCATCAAGGGAGAGGGGATTGCGGTAGAGCACTCCACAGAAGTCCTCTCCCCCACGCGGGAGAGGATTTAGGTGAGGGGGTGAGTAGTAAATATTGTCATACCGGCGAAGGCCGGTATCCGGCAAATGTTGAGGCAGTGCTTCGGCCTTTAAAACAAAAAGCAAAAAGTCCGGATGCCCGCATAAAGCGGGCATGACAAGAAAGAAGCCCTCTCCCATTCCGCCTTCGCACACCCGGGCTACGCCGAGGCGAGAGGCTATGGCGGATTACGCAAGGGAGAGGGGGAATTTACACGATTAATATTTTAAAGCCCAAGCGCTTAAGGCCTCGAGCGCGCGTTTGGCCTTGGCCGGTTTGCGTTCTTTTTTCTTGAGCCGCTCTTTCAGATCGGGCATCAGGCCGAAGGTGATGTTCATCGGCTGGAAGGTGCCTTTGGCCCCGAGGTGGCCGCCGGTGATGTAGTGAATGAGGGCGCCGTGGGCGCTCTCCATCGGAGGCGGGGCGGCCTCCTTTCCCAAAATTTCAGCTGCCGCGAACCGCCCGGCCAGCAAACCGATCGCGGCGCTCTCGATATAGCCCTCGACGCCGGTAATCTGGCCGGCGAAGCGCAGCCGCGGCTCAGCCTTGAGGCGCAGCTGGTTATCGAGCAGTTTAGGGGAATTCAGAAAGGTATTTCTGTGCAGGCCGCCTAACCTTGCAAATTCCGCCTTCTCAAGCCCCGGGATGGTGCGGAACAGCCGGGTTTGCGCACCGTATTTCATCTTGGTCTGAAAACCGACCAGGTTGTAGAGGGTGCCGAGCTTGTTGTCCTGGCGCAGCTGGACCACCGCATGGGCCCGCCCGCCGCTCCTGGGATCGGTGAGGCCGACCGGCTTCATCGGGCCGAAGCGCAGCGTCTCCGGGCCTCTGGCCGCCATCACCTCGATCGGCATGCAGCCCTCAAAGTAAGGTGTGGTCTTCTCCCACTCGTGGAAATCCATTTTCTCGGCTGCCAACAGGCCCGCGATAAAGACGTTGTACTGACCTTCATCCATCGGGCAATTTATGTAATCGGCGCCATCACCTTTATCGTAGCGGCTCTGGAACCAGGCGATGTCGAAATTGACGCTCTCTTTGGTCACGATCGGCGCGATCGCGTCGAAGAACGCCAGCTCCTGCTCGCCGGTCAGGCCGAGGATCGCCTCGGACAGGGCCGGGGAGGTCAACGGCCCGGTGGCGATAATCACCTGATCCCATTCCTTGGGGGGAAGCCCGGCCACCTCGCCGCGCTCAATGGTAATTTTGGGGTGATCTTTCAGCGCCCTGGTGACGCGGGCGGAAAAGTCATCACGGTCGACCGCCAGCGCGGACCCCGCCGGCACCTTCGCGGCATCGCCGGCGGTCATGATCAAGGATCCCAAAATGCGCATTTCCTGGTGCAAAACCCCGACCGCGTTGTTCTCATGATCGTCGGAGCGGAACGAGTTGGAGCAGACCAGCTCGGCGCAAGCCCCGGTCTCATGCACTTCGGTCTTCACGACCGGGCGCATTTCATGGAGGATGACGGTGATGCCGGCCTCGGCGGCCTGCCACGCGGCCTCAGATCCCGCCAAACCGGCGCCGATAATATGGAGGATTTTTGCTTCGTCTGTCATCGCCCGTGTGCTAGCTTTTCCGCCATGAAAGGTCAATCAAAACAACCGGTCTCTTTTATAAATGCCGCGCTTGAGCGCTCGGTTGTTATCCGCGCGCTCAAGGTGACGGCGGTGGTCGGCACTATCCTGGTCGCGATCAACCACGGCGATGTGTTCGTGGGCGGCGGCGAGATCAACTGGTTCAAGATCATCCTCACCTACATGGTCCCCTACGCGGTCGCCACCTATGCCGCCGCGATGCAAAGGGTTTTGAACGATTAAGTGCTCTTCTACCACCCCCTCACCCCACCCCTCCCCCTCGGGGGGAGACGGTGTTTAAGAAGCGCCCCCTACAGTCCCCTCTCCCTTGA
>JADFFP010000184.1 GCA_022568115.1 Pseudomonadota bacterium
TGGCTTGATCATAGCTCCGCTCATTCTTGCGTCCGGCCCCAAGGTATCACAGGGAGGGAAAATTGGAAGGGGGAAGAACAGAACGTCATACCGGCGCAGGCCGGTATCCGGCATGATAGTTGTCAGATATCAACAAACAGTTTTCAGCAAACAAAAGCAAAAGACCGGATGCCCGACTGAATCGGGCATGACAATTAAGGGTTTTCCTCTCCCCTCCGCCTGTCCCGCCGCAGCCTTGTGCGAAGGGGGATGGGAGAGGATTTAGGTGAGGGGGTGGCTTAAACCAACCGGCTCTGTTTGTATTACCCCTCATTTGTCACCCCCGCAGCCTGTCCGCTGGAGCCTTGTGCGAAGGGGGATGGGAGAGGATTTAGGTGAGGGGGTAGCTTAAACCAACCGGCTCTGATTTTCTTACCTTGTCACCCCTGCGTAGGCGGGGGTCTGGCCCTTTGTTTTTGTCATTCCTGCGCAAGCAGGAATCCATGTTTAAAAAGGGTTAGATGGATACCTGCTTCCGCAGGTATGACAGGTTAGTTCTGGATTGTCGGGCATGACACAATTCTCAAATTGACGGCATGACAGTAAAAGGGCTTAAACCAACCGGCTCTGCTTGACTGCGGCTTCGATGAAGGAAGCGAACAGCGGGTGCGGATCGAACGGTTTTGATTTCAGCTCGGGATGGAACTGGACGCCGATGAACCACGGGTGATCGGGGTATTCGACCATCTCGGGCAGCTCGCCATCCGGTGACATGCCGCAGAAAATAAGCCCGGCCTTCTCCAGCCGCTCCCGGTAAGCAATGTTGACCTCATAGCGGTGGCGGTGGCGTTCGGAAATTTTCCCGGCGCCGTAAATCCCGGCCACTTTGGAGCCTTTCTTCAGCACCGCCGGATAGGCGCCAAGGCGCATGGTTCCGCCCTTGTCGCTGGCTGCGTCACGCACTTCCGTGCCCTCTTTGGTCTGCCATTCGGTCAAGAGGCCGATCACCTTCTCGGAGGTATTGCCGAACTCGGTGGAGTTGGCCCTGGCAATACCGGCAAGGTTTCGGGCCGCCTCGATCACCGCCATCTGCATCCCGAAACAGATGCCGAAATAGGGAATATTGCTCTGCCTGGCGAATTTGGCGGCGGCGATCTTGCCCTCCGCGCCGCGGTGGCCGAAGCCGCCCGGCACCAGGATGCCGTCGACATGCTCGAGCCTGGCGGCGCAGTCCTGACCCTCGAATAATTCGGATTCGATCCACTCGACATTGACCCGGACTTTGTTGGCGATGCCGCCGTGGGTGAGCGCCTCATTGAGCGATTTGTAGGCGTCCAGCAGCGAAGTGTATTTGCCGACCACGGCGATCGTCACCTCCCCTTCCGGGTTCTTGATGCGCCGGACGATCCGTTCCCAGCGGGTCAGGTCCAGCTTCTTTTTATGCTCCAGCCCGAATGCCTTCAGGACTTCCGTGTCGAGCCCCGCGGCATGGTACGCCAGGGGAACTTCATAAATGGTCGAGACATCCATCGCCGGGATCACCGCGTCCCTCCTGACGTTGCAAAAGAGCGCGATCTTGCGGCGCTCATCTTCGGGCAATTCGTGTTCGGTGCGGCACACCAGGACATCGGGCTGGATGCCGATCGAGCGCAGCTCCTTGACCGAGTGCTGGGTCGGCTTGGTCTTGAGCTCGCGGGCGGCGGCGACATACGGGACCAGCGTCAAATGGACATAGATACACTGGCCCGGCTCCAGGTCGTTCTTGAGCTGGCGGATCGATTCGAAAAACGGCAGCCCTTCAATGTCACCGACCGTGCCGCCAATCTCACACAGCACAAAATCGACATCATCGGTATCCTTGAGGGTAAATTCCTTGATCTCATTGGTGACGTGGGGGATCACCTGGACGGTGGCGCCGAGGTAGTCGCCGCGCCGTTCTTTCTCCAGGATGGTCTGATAAATGCGCCCCGAGGTGACATTGTCAGACTGCTTCGAAGGAACCCCGGTAAAGCGCTCGTAGTGGCCGAGGTCGAGATCGGTCTCGGCGCCGTCGTCGGTAACGTACACCTCGCCGTGCTGATAAGGGCTCATGGTGCCGGGATCGACGTTCAGATAGGGGTCGAGCTTGCGCAGCCGAACTGAATAACCGCGGCCCTGCAGGAGAGCGCCTAGTGCTGCTGAGAGAAGTCCCTTGCCGAGGGAGGAAACCACGCCGCCAGTGATAAAAATAAACCGCGTCATGGGCCACCTTTATAACTTATATTCTGAAAATCGAAACCCCAAAAGAACCGCCACCGGCGTTTTTTTTAAATAAACCGGAAAATGCCGGGGTTTGGCCCCTGAAATTATTGGATTATTCGCCCGCCTGATCCAGCGCCGGGTCTTGATCCGGATCGGCCAGCGGCTGGTCTTCACTGTCCGGGTCGTCCAGCAGGAAATCGTCCAGGGACGGCAGGGCACTGTCAGCCGGGTCCAGGTCTTCTTCCGCTACCGGAGCGGTTCTATCGGGCTGGTCAAACACGGAAGTTCCGTCGCCGCGGTTGCCGGCCAGCGCCGCCAGCGCCAGGCTGAGCGCGATAAAGGTGAAAGCCAGGACGGCGGTTGCCCGGGTCAGGAGGTTGCCGGCGCCTCGGGCCGACATCAGGCCGCCGATGCCGCCGCCGCCGCCCATGCCGAGCGCGCCCCCTTCCGAGCGCTGCATCAGGATCACCGAGACCAGTAGGATCGCAACGATAATTTCAATCGCGAGTAAAACCTGCATCATAGTTAAATCGTCCTCTTTCGCACGCGGCTTTTATCTTAATTGTCCCGCCTTGGCTAGGGTTTTTTCTAAAAACAAAAGGGGATATGGTATTTTTCATTCTTGTCATTCCCGCGGAAGCGGGAATCCAAGAATCGCTGAAGCAAGCCGTAATTTCAAAGAACAAAACAAAGACCGGATGCCCGACTAAATCGGGCATGACAATCCGCTGTTTACCCCGCCGCCTTGATAATTCCGTAAAAATCTTCCGCCTTGAGGCTGGCGCCGCCGACCAGCGCCCCGTTAACGTTGTCAATGTCAAAAATCCCGGCCGCATTGCCGGGCTTGACCGAGCCGCCGTAGAGTATGCGGACTTTTTCCCCCTGCCGGCCAAGGGTTTCAATCAGGGCGTGGCGGATGACATCGTGCATTTCGCCAATTTCAGCCGCGCCCGCTGTCAGGCCGGCGCCGATCGCCCAGATCGGTTCGTAGGCAATCAAAACCCGCTCGGCCGGAACCTCCCTGGGCAGGGATTTTTTCAATTGATCCAGCACCTGGCTTTCCGCTTTTCCGGCCTCGCGTTCATCCAGGCTTTCGCCAATGCAAATAATCGGCATCATCCCGTGGGCAAGCGCCACCTTGGCCTTTTGCGATATTGTCTGGCTGCGTTCCCCGTGGGCGCCATGGCCGGAGCGGCGTTCCGAATGGCCGACAATCACGTAATCACAGCCCGCTTCGCTGATCATGGCGGCGCTGATATCGCCGGTATGGGCGCCAAATTCATCCCAGTGGCAATCCTGCGCGCCGAGCGAAATGGGCGTCTCAGCCAGGTATTTCATGGCCGGAAACAATAGCGTGAACGGCAGGCATAAAACAATATCGCAATCGGGCTTGCCCGGTTGCTTCACCATTTCCGCCAGGCTTTCGATTTCCTTGCGGTCCGCCAACAGGCCATGCATTTTCCAGTTTCCGGCGATCAGAGGTTTCATGCTCGGTTGTCCTTCTCAAGTGCTCCGGGGTAAAGGAATAAAGGGCTTGAGGGGATAAGACAAGATCAACTTCACTTTAGGC
>JADFFP010000185.1 GCA_022568115.1 Pseudomonadota bacterium
AGCATGGACCTGACCAGCTCCTCAAGGGCATTATCCAGATCCAGCTCCTGAACCAGGCCGGGGGCCTCAGGCCGGGCCTCTTCGGGGGGTTTGCTTTGCTCCCCTTTGCCCTTTTTCGCCGGGGTCGGCATTTGGATAACCCTGGGCTCTTCTTGCCGCCCCTCCTGATCCGGCGCCACCTCGGTCAGGACCAGGATATCCTCCTTCATTTTTTTGGCGGGTTTTCGACTGCGAGGCGGTTTCTGGGCGGCAGGTTTCCTGGTGGCAGGTTTCTTGGGTGGTGGTTTTTTCACCAGGGCGGATTTGACAGCCGGTTTCTTTTGGATTTCCTTTTTTGCGGCTGGTTTGGTCTTCGCAGCCGGTTTGGAAGACGTTTTTTCTACTCCGCCGTCATCGGCAATGATCTGCCGGATCGAGGACAGTATCTCGAGCGTCTCCGCATCTATTGCTTTAGGTTTCCGTGCCATACTGAAAACAGGTTTAGCCCAAAAACCAAGGGCCCGCAAAGGTTTTGCAGACCCTTGGCGTTTTTATTCCGGAGAGATCAGGGTTTATTGGTAATCCTTGGTGCCCCAGCCCCAGAACTTGTAGCGGACGTTTTTGTAGTTTTCCTCCGGATCATAAAGCTCGACCGGCAGATCCAGCGCGGCTGCGTTCAACTGGCCCAGCGCCTGCAGCACCGTAAAGCCGGCGACATACTCATTGCGCTGGGCGGTCACCAGGTTGACGCGCGAATTAAGCAGCGCTTGTTCGGCGTTCAGAACATCCAGAATTGTCCGCTGGCCGACGCCTTCTTCCTGGCGCACCCCTTCGAGAGCGATGGCGTTGGCATCGACCTGGGCCTGGTTTGAGGTGATTGAGGAAACCGAAGCTTGGTATTGCACCCAGGAGGATTCGGTCTCAGCGCGCACCGCATAGTCGGCCGAAAGTGTTTCCATCCGGCGCTGGCTTTTGATCTGTTTGTTCTGGCGGATGGTTGAATATTCCCTCCCGCCCTGGAAAATCGGAATAGTGATCTGGACCCCGGCGGTTTTGGTTTCGGCGAAAAAAGGAACGGTTTCGACCCCTAAGGTCTGGGAGCCTTTAAAACGCGAGGCGGTCAGGAAACCGTCAGCACGGGGCAGCAAAACCCCTTTTGACGAGCTGACAGCATGGCGCGCGGCCTCTTCATTGTACATGGCGATGCGGATCTGCGGGTTCTGCTCGGTGGCGATCGCCCAGGCGGTCTCAAGATCCGGCGGCAGCGGCGGCAAATCCGGGGCCGGCTCCAGCGTGCCCGGGAACCGGCTGATCACCTGGCGATAGACCGCGCGGCTGGTGGCCAGGTTGGCCTGGGCGGCAATGCGTCCGGAAATCGCGCCCGCCAAACGGGCTTCGGACTGGGCGACATCGGTGCGGGTAATCTCGCCGACCTGGAAGCGGGCGTCGGAGGCTTCCTTCTGGCGGCCCAGAACCTGGACGTTATTGTCAGTGAGGCCGTAGATCGCCTCATCGCGCAACACATCCATATAAGCGGTTACGGCGCTCAGGAGGACATTTTGTTCGATCTGCAAAAGTTGAGCACGACCGGCCTTGACGAAGGCCTTGGCTTCCTTGCGATTGAAGTGCCTTTGAAAGCCGTTGAACAGCGGCTGGTCGACGCGCAACTGCAGCCTGCGGTTAAATATTTTTGAAGGGTTTAATTCGGGGGGTAATGGGGGGGTCTCAATTACATTCCGGTTACTGCGGTCGTAAAATACATTGCCGGTGAGCGATGGCAGGGCCGCCAGGTTGGCCGCGGCGACAGTTTCGTCGGTAGCCCGTAAGGCCGCCCGCTGGGCTCTGAGGTCCGGGTTGTTCTGATAGGCCATCGATAAGGCATCCTGCAGGGTTTCAGCCCCGGCCTGACCGGTAATACCCATCACCAGCAATGCCGCAACGGCAACGCCCAGCTTCAGGGATTTTTTCAGGGATTGTATCGAAAACATAGTAAATTCCTCGCTTTTTGCCGTTTTAGTTTTTATTTTTATAAAAGTTCGACATATATCAATCTTATATATGTTATACGTTTCCCAGTTACAAACCCTTTTTTTATTTTTGATAAAATTTCAGGGCCTAAAAACTGAATTTCTTTTCCTTTTCAAAGCCGGGCAGCAGCGGCAGGTTGGCGTCAAAATGATCGCGTCCGCTGAACACCTCCCCGCTGCGCCTCACCAGATGTCCGCGCCCGACCCCGCCTTGGATCAGAATCGTGACCAGGCGGCCGCCGTCGGCCAGCTGGTCCAGGATACTCCCGGGAATTTCTTCCACCGCCCCGGCGATCAGGATCACCTGGTAGGGGCCTTGGCGGGAACATCCTTCGCTTAAGCTGCCTTCGATGACGGCGCCGTTTTCAATTTTCAGGTCGGCCAAAATTTCACTGGCGCGGGCCGCCAGTTGCGAATTTTCCTCAAGGCCCACCACTACGCTGGCGAGGTGTGAAAGCAGCGCGGTGGTAAACCCGGTTCCGCAGCCGATATCCAGAACCACATCGTCCGGGCCGACCGCCGCCAGCTCGATCAGACGGGCCAGCACCATCGGCTCCATCAGATAGCGCCCCGGGGCAATCTCAAGGTCCTCGTCGACATAGGCGACCTCACGCAGCGCCTTGGGCACAAAAGCATCGCGGGGGGTGACCTCGAACGCTTCGATTATTTTAGGGTTATTGACCTGATTGGGCCGGATCTGGCCGGCGATCATGGCGTTTTTTTGTTCCATCACTTCTCGGCTCCGTTTCCTGCATCTCCTAATGGCGTTCTCTAGCAATTCCTGCCCGGTGTTTACAAGGACTTTCAGACGAATGCTTTCTTTGCTGCGATGAAAGTCCTTTGCTTTAGTTAGGCGCAAGAATCGTGCCAAAATCCCGGAATTCCGGTTTCCCTTTATTTTCAAGGCGTTAGAGGAAAAATAACGAGAGCGGCGGGTTCCGGCTGTCCGCTTCCGTTCAAAAAGTGTCCGAATTCGGACAGTGGCGGCGTTTTGCTTTATTCCGATTGAAGTGGGCTGGGCGCTTTGCTATATCCCGGTGGCATTAGGGGTTAATATGCTCTTACCTTGGGGCGCGGTGGCGGAGTGGCTACGCAGAGGACTGCAAATCCTTGTACACCGGTTCGATTCCGGTCCGCGCCTCCAACACTTTTCTCAGAATCGCGCGCCGATGCGGATGCCGTAACTTTTCTCCCTCGAATTGAAGACCGGGATCAAGACCACGTTGTCATTAAACCGGTCGGTCAGAAGATAGGCGGTCAGGTTGGCGATCGCGGCGCCCGCCAGCACGTCCTCCCAGCGGTGAGCCTGGGCTTTGACCCGGCTAAGACCGACAACCCCGGCCATCAGGTACGCCGGCAGACCGTATTTCCAGCCGTAGCGGTAATGGAGGTATGAGGCCCCCGACATGGCGTTGGTCATGTGCCCCGAGGGAAAGGAATGCCGGCCGCCGCCCGGCCGCTCAACATCCGCGAGGCGCTTGAGGCCACCGGTCGCCAAGGTCGCCACGCCGAACGTCAGGCCGAGCTGGATCATACCTTCAGTGTCTTTTTTGCTGGCGGAAATGATCAGGGCGATGCCGGCAATTCCGTACTGGGCGACATCGCCGTAATCGGTCAGCTCATCGGCTTTGGCCGCCGGGAAAGTCATAACCAGAAACCCCATCAAAAGAATCGGGACGGCTGGAACGAAGCATCTATACATGTCCTAACTTACCAGAAAAAGGCGCCCGGGAATATAAAGACCGCCCGCCGCCCG
>JADFFP010000186.1 GCA_022568115.1 Pseudomonadota bacterium
AAAGGCGATGACGTCGTGTTTGACCTCACGCTCAATCTCATCAATCCGGCCGATATCGAACTTGCCGCGCTGCCAAACCGCCTTGGCGGCATCCCCCGGGACAATGCCGAGATCGGCCATGGCGTCGAGCGCGTGGGCCTCGATCTCGAACCAGATCTGAAATTTGGTCTCAGGGTCCCAGATTTTTGTCATTTCGGGCCGGGAATAGCGCGCGATCATGTCAATTTCCTTAAGCTTGAGGAACTTGGAGACGCTCATCTATCAGATAATCAACACCGGAACAAGAGGTTAGGGGGTGATCCCCTCAACCCCGATGCTGGCGGCGACGATCCGCCACAACACAATCATCAACAGGGCGACAACCGAAAGCTGGGCATAAACAATAAACAGCCGGGAGCCGTTATGGCGCAGGGAACTTCGAAAGACCGCAATCGAGATGAAAAAGTAATAGGCGGTTGAGATGAAGATAAGTATCCCGGCCCGGTCTGGATTATCCATGGGGACGAACTCCAGCATCTGGAACATGAACACCACCAGCGCGCCGAAAATCCAGTAGGTGGTTCCAAGGCTGACCTGACCGCGCCATAACCTGCCGATAAAACCCATTACAACAGCCCCAATGCCTTGAAGGATGAATAGCTGCCCTTGGCGACAATCACATGATCATGGACGGTCACCCCCAGTTTTTTGCCGGCTTCCTTGATCTCCTTGGTCATTTCGATGTCATCACGGCTCGGCGTCGGGTCGCCCGAGGGATGGTTGTGAACCAGGATCAGGGCCGAAGCCCCCAGCTCCAGAGCCCGTTTGATCACTTCCCGCGGGTAGACCGGGGTGTGGTCGATGGTCCCTTCCTGCTGCAGTTCATCAGCGATCAGGATGTTTTTACGGTTCAGGTAGAAGATCCGGAACTGCTCTTTTTTGTGATAGGCCATCGAGGCCCGGCAATAATCAAGCAGCGCATGCCAGGAGGAAATTACCGGCTTGTCGATAATTTGATCGTGGGACAGCTTCAGCGCCCCTTCCTGGACCATTTTAAGGGCAATCACGACATTATCCCCAACCCCGGAAACCTCTTTAAGGCGCGCCGGCTCGGCGCTGATCACCTCGGCAAAGCTGCCGAATTTTTTCATCAGTGCTTTGGACATAGGCTTCACATCGCGCCTGGAAACCGCCAGGAACAGCAACAGCTCCAGCAATTCGTAATCCGCCAAGGCCTTTTCACCTCCCTTGAGGAATCGCTCTTTCAGTCTTTGGCGGTGGCCAATGTAATGCGGTTCTTCTGTCATTGCCGCAATATTTCCTTCAATTTTTTCAGGATTATACATTGTAGGGCGGTTTATGGAAACCGCCGGGAGAGAGGGTAAAAATTTCCGGCCCGTTTACGGTAATACCGATCGAATGTTCAAATTGCATCGACAGCGAACGGTCGCGGGTGACCGCGGTCCAGCCGTCGGAAAGCACCTTTGCGTCTGGCCGGCCAAGGTTAATCATGGGTTCAATGGTGAAGAACATTCCCGGTTTGATGACCTTTCCGGCGCCCGCCCGGCCATAGTGCATGACATTGGGGGCATCATGAAACACCCGGCCCAGCCCGTGGCCGCAAAAATCAGTGACCACCGAACAGCGCATCCCCTCAGCGAAAGTCTGGATCGCGTAGCCAATATCGCCCAGGGTATTGCCCGGCTGGGCCGCTTCAATTCCCAGCATCAGCGCCTGATTGGTTATTTCGGAGAGGCGCCGGGCCCGGGCCGGAACCTTGCCGGCAAAAAACATCCGGCTGGTATCTCCGTGCCAGCTGTCAACGATCACCGTCACGTCAATGTTCAGGGTATCCCCCTCATTTAGTTTCTTGTCCCCGGGAATACCGTGGCAGATAACATGATTGACCGAGGTGCAGATCGTTTTTGGAAAACCGCGGTAATACAATGGGGCGGGATAAGCGCCGTGGCTGGTAATAAAATCATAAGCCAACTGGTCAAGCTTGCCGGTGGTCACGCCGGGTTTGACGAAGGGAGTGATATAATCCAGCGTCTCTGCGGCCAGGCGTCCGGCCTTGCGCATACCTTCGAAGTCTTTCTCCTCATGAATCTTAACCAGGTTAGTGGCAATGCCTGAGGCTTTTTCTGCGGCGATGTAATTCATTAGTTAACGTTTCATTAACAAAGGTTTGAGTTTTTTGAGATCCGTTAACCAGATCTTTAGAATATCATAAGTAAATGGAACTATAACCATTAGAAGCGATATGGCAGACCGAAAGTAAATATACAATAGCCAGTGTTTCCAAATGGTTAATTGAAGAGAAATTTTAAGGTTTAATAGGATCAAAACTTTAAAATTTAAAGGAAACAAATGACAGGTGGGCTTTTATGAACGTATTAATTACCGGCGGCGCGGGCTTTATAGGCTCAAACCTGGTGGACCTTTACCTCGCCCGGGGGCACAAGGTTCACGCCATTGATGATTTGTCGACCGGGTTCGGGGCAAATTTGTCTCAAGCCATGAAAAACCCGAATTTCAAGTTTGATCACCAGGATATTGTCACCTGGCAGGGCCTGGAAAAGGCGGTCCAGTGGGCCGATGTGGTGTTTCACATGGCGGCCGTGGTCGGCGTCAAACGGGTTCTTGAAGATTCCCTTAACGTCATCAAAACCAACTGCGGCGGAACCGAGAGGGTCCTGGAAGCTGCCGCGAAACTGAAATGGAAACCCCGGGTTATCATTGCTTCCTCCTCGGAAGTTTATGGTTTTAACGCCAAACCTTCCTTTGCCGAAAGCGATGATCTGGTGCTGCGTTCCGACGATCATTTCCGCTGGTGTTACACCGCCACCAAGTTGATGGACGAATTTATGGCCCAGGCCTATTTCATGGAGCGCGATGTTCCGGTCACTTCGGTCAGGCTTTTCAACACGGTCGGGCCGCGCCAAGCCGGCGCCTATGGAATGGTGGTGCCGAATTTCGTGCGCCAGGCCGTCAGCGGGCGTTCCATTACCGTCTTTGGCGATGGCAACCAAACCCGGTCTTTTTGCGATGTCAGGGATATGGTCCAAATGCTCAGCCTGTTAGTGCAAAATGAGAAGACCGCCGGTAAAATCCTGAACGCTGGAAACGACCGCGAAATTTCTATCCTTGATCTGGCCAAACTGGTCAAGAAAATCAGTGAAAGCACTTCCAATATTAAGTTTATTGAGTATGCTGAGGCCTATGGGCGTCCCTTTAAGGATGTCGACCACCGCCGCCCGGATTTGACCGAGTTGCGCAAGTGGATATCCTTCACCCACAAGTGGAAACTGGAGGATACCCTTGAAGATCTGGTTGCTTTGGAAACAAAGAAGCAACAAGTAAGAATCCCTGCGGAATAACCGGCAGGCCACCAAGGGTGGGGGGAATATGGCTGCAGCGCCTTATCTGATTATTAGCCCGCTCACGTTTATGAGTATGATCGGACTGCTTCGCGGCAGCCAGGAGACCGCTGAACAGGAAGAGGTCGTGCTTGACGAAGTGACGGTTGACGTCGTTGTCCCGGCCCACAATGAAGCACGGACTATTGCTCTGGCGCTGGGCTCTTTAACAAAACAAACCAAGAAGCCGCGCAAGGTGTTTGTGGTTGACGATGCCTCAACCGATGAAACGGTCGAGGTTGTCAAGGCGTTCACCGCCTTGAACGCGCTGGACCTGGTTTTGATTGAGCGGCGGGAAAACCAGGGCAAAACGCCAGCCCTGAAGCAGATCGCCAGGTTCAGCGATGCTGATGTCTTGTTTG
>JADFFP010000187.1 GCA_022568115.1 Pseudomonadota bacterium
TTTTTCACCTTGTAGCTGTGCCGGGACATCATAGTGCCGAATTTTGCCGCTCGCCAGAAAATTTCACTCAAAATCTGTTTACCAGGTTGACATTTCGGGATGCGCGGCCTATTTTCGCGCGCATTCCGGGGTTATCCGGGCAAGGCGTGAAGGATAAGGACAGAGCCATGAAGGTTCGCAATTCATTGAAATCACTTAAGGGAAGGCATCGCGATAACCGCGTGATCCGCCGCAAGGGCCGGGTTTATGTGATCAACAAGACTAACCGGCGCTTCAAGGCGCGCCAGGGCTAAACCTGCCGCGAAAATTTTAAAGGATTGCCCTGACCTTCCGGATCAGGGCTTTTTTTATTAGAAAAATTATGAGCCAGCAGCCCACATCGGTGATTTTTGATATCGGCAGGGTGCTGATCCACTGGGATCCGCGCCATCTCTATGAAAAACTCATTGATGACCCCGAGGAACTGGACTGGTTTTTAAAGGAAGTGGTCAACCTCGAATGGCACCACGAACACGATCGGGGCCTGCCGTTTGCCGCCAGCCTGGCCGGGAAGGCGATGGAATACCCCGCCTACCGGGATCTGATTTATGCTTACCGCGAGCGCTGGCGCGAAACCATCCCGGGCGAGATTAGGGGCGCGGTGGAAATTCTTCAAAAACTCCATGGCCGGGGCGTGCCCCTGTTCGCCCTGACCAACTATTCGGCTGAAACCTTTCCCGAGCTTGAAGCCGAGTTCGGCTGGCTGAAGTGTTTCCGGGAGATTGTGGTCTCGGGCCGCGAGGGTCTGGTCAAGCCCGAGATGCCGATCTTCCACCTGGCGAAAGCGCGCTTCGGCTTAAAGAGCGGCGAGGCGCTGTTCGTCGACGACCGGCTTGACAACATCAAATCCGGCGCGGCGGCCGGCTTCATCGGCCACCATTTCACGGGTGCGGAAAAGCTGAAGGCTGATTTGAAGGCCAGAGGGCTGCTTTAACTGCCCAGACTCAGTCTGTCATGCCCGCGAAGGCGGGCATCCGGCCAGACCCCCGCCTTCGCGGGGGTGACAAACAAACAAAGTCCTCTCCCCTTCCGCCGTCGCCGAAGGCTATGGCGGACAGGCCGAGGGAGAGGATTTAGGTGAGGGGGTTATTTAAAGAATTAAGAATAATAAAACTAAAGGAATTTTTCCGTACTTTAACTGGTCATATCGCTGCTCTTGATTTCGACGATGTGAAGCACGTTGGTGGACCCGGGGGTGCCGAACGGAACCCCGGCGGTGATCACGATCTTGTCGCCAACTCTGGCGAGGCCATGGCGCACCGCCATCCGCTTGGCCTTGCCGGTCATTTCCTCGAACGACCTGACGTCCTTGGTCTTGACCGTATGCAGCCCCCATACCAGGCACAATTTCCGCGCCACATGCAGGTTGGGAGTGAGCGTCAGAATCTGCGCCATCGGCCGCTCGCGCGCGGCCCGGAGCGCGGTCGAGCCCGAGGTGGTATAGGTAACAATAGCGCTGGCGCCGAGCGTCCGGGTGACCTGGCGGGCGGCTGCGGTAATCGCGTCATCGGTGCTGGGGGTCCCGGCCAGGGCTTCCTGCCGCAGCATTTTGCGGTAAGCCGGGTCGCTTTCGATCTGGGCGGCGATCTTGTCCATCACCTTGGCGGCCTCGACCGGGTATTCCCCGACCGCTGTTTCAGCCGACAGCATGATCGCATCGGCGCCGTCGAATATGGCGTTAGCGACGTCCGAAACCTCAGCCCGGGTCGGCATCGGGGCGGTGATCATCGATTCCAGCATCTGGGTCGCCACCACCACCGGTTTGCCCATCGAGCGCGCGGTGTGGATAATGTTTTTCTGGATGATCGGAACCTCTTCGACCTTGCATTCGACCCCCAGATCGCCCCGCGCGACCATGGTCGCGTCGGCGATGGTGAGGATTTCCTCCAGTTCTTTCAGGGCCGCCGGTTTTTCGATCTTGGCCATCATCCCGGCGCGGCCCCCGATCAGTTTACGGGCTTCTCTGACGTCCGCGGCGCGCTGGACAAATGAAAGGGCGATCCATTCCACCCCCATTTCAAGCGCGAACTGCAAATCCCGTTTGTCCTTAGGCGTCAGCGAGCCCACCGGGAGAATTGCATTGGGAAGATTGACGCCCTTGTGATGGGACAGATCGCCGCCGATCTTGATCTTGCAGTTGATCGCGGATTTTCCGGCTTTTTCCACCGTCAGCCTGATTCTGCCGTCATTGAGAAGCACCGAATGCCCCTTTTCGATGGCGGAATAAACCTCGGGATGGGGAAAGTTGACCCGGGTTTGATCGCCGGGGGTCTGATCCAGATCAAGGGTGAAGACCTGGCCGCGTTTCAGTTTTACCTTGCCGCCCTTGACCATGCCGACCCGGAGCTTGGGACCTTGCAGGTCGACCATAATGGCGATCGGCCGGCCGACTTTTTCCTCGACCGCGCGGATGTTGCCGATCAGCTCACGCTTGCCGTCCTGGTCACCATGGCTCATGTTGAGCCGGAAGGTATCGACTCCGGCCTTGTAGAGCGCCTCGATAACCTTCTGGGATTTGCTCGCCGGCCCGAGGGTGGCGATGATTTTGGTTTTTCTTTTTCTCGACATTTAAATTCTTGCTTGTTGCCTTCCATACCTTATTTAACACTATACCTGATTGAACAGTTTAGGGTATTCCATGGAATAATTACAGAATTATGACGATCACGCCTGAAATTATCAACCGGGACGGCGCCGCCAACCTGGTTTTGATCTGCGACCATGCCGCCAATTTTATCCCTGATGAGTATGCCGGGCTTGGCCTCGGTGAGGATATGCTGGCCACCCATATCGCCTGGGACATCGGCGCCGAGGGGGTCGCCCGGCGGCTCTCCGGGCTCCTGGATTGCCCGGCCATCCTGGCCCGCCATTCCCGGCTGGTGGTTGATACAAACCGCGAAATTGACGACCCGACCCTGATTCTGAAGGTCAGCGACGGGGTCAGGATTTATGGCAACGAAAAGATCAGCGCGAAGGAGCGGGAGAAGCGTATCGCCAGCTATCACACCCCCTTCCATCAGGCCTGTGACAGCGTCATCGGGCCAAGACTCGGCAAGCAGCCCCATATCATCGGCATCCATACCTTCACCCGCGTGTTCGGCGGGGTAAGGCGCGATTTGCAGCTGGCGGTGATGTGGAACCGGGACCGGCGGCTGGCGGACAAGTTTGGCGCGGCGTTTGAGGGCCTGGGGTTTTCAGTCGGCTGGAACCAGCCCTATTCGGGCAAGGATTTCTTTTATTCCATGGACCGCCACGGCCATGACAACGGCCTGCTTCACACCACCCTCGAAGTGCGCCAGGACCTGGTCAATGACGAAGCCGGGCAGGAAAAATTCGCCGCGGTGATCGCCGGCGTCTTCCGCGACCTTAAAGAGGTTTGAAGTCGAGCGCCTGGCCGGGCATGAATTGTTCCAGATGCGCTAATCCGGCCGGATCGCCGGTGGTAAAAAACTCCAGCGTTCCATTCGAATTATCGGCAAATTCCGGGTGGCGCTGCAGGTAATTTTTCAGCGATTTTGCGACAATATCGGGCTGCGATAGGATTTCCACGCCTTTGGGTAGGGCTTCCCTGAAATATTTCTCCACCAGCGGATAGTGGGTGCAGCCCAAAAATACCGCATCCAGCTTCTCCCCGATCATCTGTTTTTTGAGTTTTTGGCAAAACCCCTGAACCAGATCGCTTAAAATTGCTTCAC
>JADFFP010000188.1 GCA_022568115.1 Pseudomonadota bacterium
CTCACCCCACCCCTCTCCCACGGCCTGTCTGCCATAGCCTTCGGCGACGGCGGAAGGGGAGAGGGAGTTTACGAAGTACCCTACCGTTATCCCCTCTCCCTTGACGGGAGAGGGCAGGGTGAGGGTGATAATAATTTTCGCCACATTTCCTCTACCCAATCCCGCTGAAACCGGTTAGGTTTTTTCCTCAAAATTAAAAAGAGGGGACTTGTCATGACGACACCGCTGTGGGTTTTGCTGGGCTTTGCGATGTGGACCATTGTCATGGTGCTGCAGATCGGTTTTCACCGCTGGAAAAGTTTCTTTGCCGGCACCGTGCCGAAGGGCGGGTTTCCCAGCGACGTACCGCCCGAGCATGGCTGGTACCGCCGGGCCATGCAGGCGCACCGCAATTGCGTCGAGAATCTGGTGGTTTACGGTGCGATTGTGGTGGTTTTGACGGTCCGCGGGCTTGATACTCCGCTGCTCGATAACCTGGCGCTGGCGGTGATCGCCGGGCGCATCCTGCAGAGCCTGGTGCATGTTTTCCTGGAACAGACCCGGCAGATTGTGCTGGTGCGCTTTTCGTTTTATTTCGTGCAGCTCGCCAGCATGATCTGGATGGGTGTTATTGCCTTCCAGGGCGTGTGACTTTACGGAACCTCCTTGCAGGTCACATTTGTTTTTACGGTAGTTTTTACGGTAGTTTTTACGGTGGTTTTTACGGTGCGCCGGGTTTTTTTCGGAAAGCCAAAGTTTTTCCAGGCCCCGGTGCCGATAAGGATGCCAAGGATAATCAGTGCGCCGGCGAACACAAAGTCCGGCGTTATGACCTCCCCCAACACCTGCCAGCCGAGGATGGTTGCGATCACCGGGATGAAATAAAGGTAAAGCGTTGCTTTTCCGGCGGGCATTTTCGAGAGGATAAAAGCCCAGCCAATGTAGGGCAGGAACCCGGAACCGGCGCCGAGAAACAGGATGGCCAGACCCGATTGAACCCCCACCCCCGCAAGGCCGGAAATGGAAGCCAGCCCGAACGGGAAGGTTGCAATCGCCCCGATAATAACGGTCAGGGCGGCCAGCGTCAGCGCCGAATAGTGTTTTGAAAGCCTTCTCAAGAGGATGTAATAGTAAGAGGCCGAGACGGTCGCAAAAAGCACCAATAAGGTATTGGGGTCGAAGCTGAGCGCCTCGCCCTCCCCGAGCACCAAAAACGCCACCCCCAGCAGGCTAATGAACGCCCCGTAAATCATTCTTTTGTGGAACGCCTCCTTTAAAATCAGCGCCGCCAGCGCTCCGGTGATCAGCGGGGTCATGTTGACAATCAGGCTGGTTTGCCCGGCCCCGACGGTCCTCTGGCCGTAGGTCAGCGCCAGCAGATAAACCGTGACCCCGCTGATCCCCATGAGGGTGATCTGTTTCCAGTCCTTTTTGAAGCGCGAGCGGATTTTGGCCCGGTCCCTGACCAGCAGGGGGAAGAATATAATCGAGGAGATCATCAGCCGCCCCATAATCACCGGCATCGGGTCAGCGTCCTGAAGCGCAACCGGGATGGCGACAAAGGCCGAGGCCCAGAGAATAAGGGTGACGATAAAAGTACCCCCCAGGAACCAAGGCGATTCAATCAAACCACTCTTTCGGGATAGGTCCTGGGGGGCGAGGGAGGAAGCAGGAGGGAGCTGCTCCTTGGGAGTCTTGCGGCAAATTCCTGGCTTATTTGTACCCGACATCAAAAAAACCCTTCAGCGAGCGATAGAGGGCGGCATTAAGGCGGCCAAAAAGCTTGGTCTTATTCCTGACCTGGGTTTTTTCATGAATATCGACGGCGTGGTCGAGAATCACCTCTTTTGAGTAGAAGAGGTCGTCGGTGCCGGCTTTTTTGCTATGAAAAACGGGATTGGTGAGCAAGTGGGGGCTATTTTGAGCCACGGTGGGATTGTTGTAGGTCATCATCTCTCTCCTTGAATAACCAACGAATCAGGTATTATCGGTTTAAAAACAACTATTTAAGTAAAAAAATAACTGGTAATAAATATATTAGAGGTTATATATGGAGATGAATTTATAACTTGTCAATATCTTTTTCTAGGTTAGAATGAAAAAATATGAATAAAATTTGGGAAAGCGATGATTTTGTTGGCGAGAGGGTATGCCTTGATTTCGTCAACACGGTGAGCCACTGGTCGAACCCGGCGGCCATGGAAGACCTGATCCCCACCTATGATGAATTTCTAGGCTGGTTCAAAAACGCCCAGTGCAAGGACCGGGAGGAAACCGGCTGGGTGCTGGCTTTTGAAGAGGCTGATGAAGAAATCCAGGCTCGCGTGATGTGTGATGCCGGGAAGCTTCGCAAGAACATTTACGAGGTTTTTCATGCCTTCGCCAACAACCGCCAGCCGGAAATGTCTCACATTGCCGCCGTTTATGAGGCCTTGGCGGCCACGGTGATGTTTGTCGAGCCGGTGGACCGGCCAAAAGACTTGGTCGGCCCTGCCAACCATGTCCGGATCCTGAAGCCTTCTGGTCTTTTGTACCCGATCGCCCATTCGGCGGCGCGTCTGCTGGTTGATAATTGTCTTTGCTACATCAAGGAATGCGCCGATCAGACCTGCGAGTGGGTTTTTCTCGATTGCTCCAAATCCCACCGGCGCCGCTGGTGCAGCATGCAAACCTGCGGCAACCGCGCCAAAGCCCGCAAGCATTACCAAAAGAAATGCGAATCAGCCGCCTGATTTATCAATCCACGGCGGGAATATAAAGGGCATCGAAGGTCGTCTCCCAGGTCTCGCCGCCGTTCTGTGATATCTCGATCAGTTGGCGCAAAACCCCGTTTTCCATAGGTGTTAAAGTGGTGCGGTCGAGATAGCTTTTGCCGCCCTCCAGTATCTGCCGGCTCTGGAAACGCACTGCTCCGTTATCATAAATGCCGACCAGGAATTTGACCTTCAGGCCCCAGGGTTTCGAGGTATCGCCGGTGACCCAGACCTGGGTCCAGGTGTCCGCCCGGGCGTCAAAGTAGAACAGCGACTTTCCCTCGCTCCCCTCTTTGCTGGTCCAGTTTTCTATGATCGCACAGCCATCGAGGGTTCTCTCAATCAAGTTGGCACCGTAAATTTCGCGCTTGTCATCGTTGGAGATTACCTGATAATCACCGGCCCAGAAATCGAGTGCCCGGCCCGTCTCGGTGGCCCGGCAGACGGGAGCCCCCGCGCTTTCCTCAGCCATTGCGTGGTTCGCCGTCATTGCTCCGGCCATCAGGGCAAGAGTAAGTAATATTTTTTTCATTATTTTTTCCTATGATTGTTCGCCTTTGGTGTTCTATTTGTAATGCCCAAGGCCCAGAAGGGGTAATCACATCCGGGTGAGGCCGGGTCGCACCTGGCATGTTGGCTGTCCAGAGGCTATCGAAGTGGCGTTTTGAGGAACCATAAATGACTGCTTTGGCAAAGAACAACAAGACTTCCAATTCTGCCAAACCGGCGCGTGGGCAGATGGATGTCTTTATCAGCCGGGGCAAGGTTTTGCTTCACCTGGCTTTTTGGTCGGCGGCCCTGATGGCCATCGGCTGGATTTTTATACTGCCTTACCGGGAGCTGTCCGGCGCTGCCGGGCGGGAGTTTCCCCACCGCCTGATAGAGTTGCTGGGTGATGAGTTTTTCCTCGGCATCGGGGTGCTGATTTGCGGCCTGATCCTCTGGTACATGGCCATTATGGCCGCCAAGATGCTGGTCAAGGGGCCCCTGTTCCGTGTT
>JADFFP010000189.1 GCA_022568115.1 Pseudomonadota bacterium
CGCGCCATGCGCCATATGGAAAAGGGGCGGACGGTCATTTTTGCTGCGGGCACCGGCAATCCTTACTTCACTACCGACACCGCCGCTGCCCTTCGTGCGGCTGAAATGTCCTGTGATGTTCTGGTTAAGGGAACCAAGGTTGACGGGGTCTATACCGCCGACCCAAAGGAAGACAGTAACGCCAGGCGCTACGACCGCCTCAGCTACATGGATGTGCTCAGCCAGGACTTGAAAGTCATGGATGCCTCGGCCATAACGTTATGCCGGGAAAACAAAATCCCGATTGTGATCTTTTCCATGCTGGAAAAAGGCGGTTTCGCCAAGGCGGTGGCCGGAACCGGAAAATACACGCTGATTGAAGGGTAGGAACCATGTCTGAAGATTTGGATATTGCTGATCTTGAACGCCGCATGAAAGGAGCGGTCGAAAATCTGCGCCATGAGTTTGCGGGTCTCCGAACCGGGCGCGCCTCAACCGCGATGCTGGAGCCGATTACAGTGGACGTCTACGGCGCCACCATGCCGCTGGCCCAGGTGGCTTCAATTTCCGTGCCTGAGCCGAGAATGCTGAGCGTCCAGGTCTGGGACAACAACAATGTTTCCGCGGTGGAAAAGGCGATCAGGGCCTCCCACCTTGGCCTGAACCCAATGGTTGATGGCCAGCTGATCCGAATTCCGATCCCGGAACTGAACGAGGAGCGGCGCATTGAGTTATCCAAAGTCGCCGGCAAATATGCCGAACAGGCCAAGGTTGCCATCCGCAACGTTCGCCATCACGGCATGGATGACCTGAAAAAAATGGAAAAAGAGGACAATTTGAGTGAAGACGAACACCACATGTGGGCCGACGAAGTGCAGAAGCTGACTGATAAGTATATTGAGGAGGCGGATCATAATCTCGCCACAAAAGAACAGGAAATCAAGCAAGTTTAAGGATAATACGGAACACCCCGGTCCATGCCCCAGACCTTAAAACAAAATCAAACCAAGCCATTGCCCAAACACGTTGCCATCATTATGGATGGAAACCGGCGCTGGGCCGAGCAGCACAATGTGCCGCGCTTGGCCGGGCACAAAAAAGGGATCGAAGCCGCCCGGCGGTGTGTCGCGGCCGCGCTTGATCTGGGCATTGAATACCTGACCCTTTACACTTTCTCTTCCGAGAACTGGAAACGCTCAGTCGAAGAGGTCGATAGTCTGATGGGGCTTTTGCGGCATTATGTCGGCTCTGAACTGGCCCGGATGGCCGACAGCGGGGTTAAGGTAAAAATTATCGGCCGGCGGGACAACCTGCCGGCTGACGTGGTGGATATCCTGCAAAAAACCGAGCGGCTGACCAGGGGGAATTCCAAGTTGTTTCTTACCCTGGCGATCAATTATGGCAGCCACGATGAAATCCTGGAAGCCATCCGGAGCTTGGTTAAGGAGGTGGAGAAGGGCGACCTGAAGCCGGCGGATATTACCTCTGACCACCTGAGCCGGGCGTTAGAGACGGAAGGGATTCCGGACCCGGACATTGTTATCCGCACCGGCGGGGAAAAACGCCTGAGCAACTTCCTGCTGTGGCAGTCGGCATATGCCGAGCTGATTTTCATGGAAGAATACTGGCCCGATTTTGATGCCGGAATGCTGGAGCGGGCGATCCTGGAATACCAGGCGCGGGAGCGCCGCTACGGGGCCAGGCAATAAGCACATCAGATGGCTCCCCAAGACCAGAAAAAGACCTTTCCGAAAGACCTGGCCACCAGGGTGGCTTCAGCGCTGGTCCTTATTCCCCTGATTATTTACCTGGTCGTCAAGGGCGGGTTTTATGTCAAGGGTTTGCTGATCGCCCTGACATTTTTGCTGGGCTATGAGTATGCCCGGCTGACCAAGCTCTCCGACAAGACCAGAGCGGTTTTCACCGCCGGCGTATTTGCCACCATCTGGTGGCTGTTCGCCATGTCTTACGCCGAAGGGTTCATTGACGGCATCATGGTAATGGCAATTGCCGGGGCGACGGTTATCGGCGTTGGCATAATCCTGAAAAAGGTGCGCATGTGCTGGGCCGGGTTCGGGGTGGCTTATATTTCAATCCCGATGTTTTCGCTGGCGCTGATCGGGCTCAATCCCTTAGGCGGCAGTTGGCTGTTGTGGATGCTGGCGCTGGTCTGGGCGAACGATAGCGGCGCTTATTTTTTTGGCAAAACCATCGGCGGGCCGAAACTGGTTCCTGCCATCAGCCCCAAAAAAACCTGGGCCGGGCTGGTGGGGGGCGTGGTTATGGCGACTGGAGCAGGGGCTGCGGCAGCTTATTACCTTGAGCTGGCTAATCCTTTTTATCTTGCATTGGGAGCCGGTTTGCTGGCACTTTGGGCGCAACTTGGCGATTTGACGGAAAGCTTTATCAAAAGAAAATTCAGCGCCAAGGATTCCGGCTATCTGATTCCTGGTCACGGCGGAGTTTTGGACCGGGTGGACGGTTTGTTGTTCGTTGCCCCGGCGCTGGCGCTGGCGCTGGAATTGATGGCCTGATAATATAACAGAATTTGAAAACAGCATGACCATTAAGTCGGTTACAATATTGGGCTCTACCGGGTCGATCGGAGTGAATACCCTGGATCTGATTTCAAGGGATCTGGGGGCCTATGAGATGGTCGCCCTGACCGCCCACAAGAATGTCGGACGGTTGATCGGGCAGGCCAGAGAGTTCAAGCCCGAGATGGCGGTTATTGGCGATCCCGGCTTGTATGAGGCCCTGAAAGAGGGCTTAGAGGGGACCAACATCCAGGCTATGGCGGGTAACGAGGCGATTATCGAGGCGGCCAGCGCTCCGGCCAGCTGGGTGATGGCGGGGATTGTCGGCGCGGCCGGCCTGAAACCGACCCTGGCGGCGATCCGGAGGGGCGCAACGGTGGGCCTTGCCAACAAGGAATGTCTGGTCTGCGCCGGGGATTTCGTCATGGCCGAGGTGGAAAAATCCGGGGCCACGCTGCTGCCGGTGGACAGCGAGCACAACGCTATTTTTCAGGTCTATGAGTTTGATAAAAACAAAAGCATTCGGCGGATTATCCTGACCGCCTCCGGCGGCCCGTTCCGCACCAGGACCCGGGAGGAAATGGAAGACATTACCCCGGCCGAGGCAGTGGCCCATCCCAACTGGGATATGGGCGCCAAAATTTCGGTGGACAGCGCGACACTGATGAACAAGGGCCTTGAGATGATCGAGGCCTATCATCTGTTCCCGGTTAAGGTCAGCCAGATTGATGTGCTGGTTCATCCGCAATCGGTGGTGCATTCCATGGTGGAATATATTGACGGGTCGGTGCTGGCCCAGATGGGCAGCCCCGATATGCGCACGGCCATCAGCTATGCCCTGGCCTGGCCGGAGCGAATGGAAACCCCGGTTGAGCAGCTGGACCTGGCCAAGATAGCTCAGTTGACCTTTGAAGCCCCGGACCCGGTTCGTTTCCCGGCCCTGAGACTGGCCCGGGAGGCGCTGGAGGAGGGGGGCTCTGCGCCCACCGTCCTCAATGCCGCCAACGAAGTTGCGGTTCATACTTTCCTTGACAATCGTTTGAAATTTCTGGACATTTGCCGGATTGTTGAAGATACCCTCGAGGCCATTCAGAACCGGCCCGTTTCGTCGCTTGAGGATGTTTTTCAACTGGATGAGGAAAGCCGTAGGACAGCGGGTGATTTGTTAAAAAAACTTAACTAGAAAAAAGAGAAAAAAT
>JADFFP010000190.1 GCA_022568115.1 Pseudomonadota bacterium
ACTTCCGCCGGCGGGACAACTTTTTCCAATTGAATCTGGGTGATTAAAATTCCCGCGCCGTAAAAATTCAGGACTTCCTGTAATTTTATCTGGGCCGCGATCTGGATGGGCCCGCGATCCTCGGTCATGGCGCTTTGAAAATCGGTTTTACCGATAATTTCGCGCATCACGCTTTCGGCCACCTGTTTCACGGTCAGGGTTTGCGGCGGCTGGATATTGAAAAGATAATTTTTGGCGTCATTAATCTTCCAGAAAACCGAAAATGAGATATTGACGATGTTTTCATCGCCAGTCAGCATCAGGCTTTCACCCAGCAATTCTGCAATCGAGGTTCGCCGCCGCTGGGTTTCCTGAGAGCGGAACCCGATATCGGTTTTGGTGACTTCCTCAACATTCAGGATAATCACCCGCTCGACCGGGAAGGGAATATGATAGTGAAGGCCTTGTTGTTCGGTTCTGACCCATTCTCCAAACCTCAAGATGACCCCTTCCTCAGCAGGCTGGACCTTGAAAAATCCGCTCAGCGCCCACAGCACCAGCACCACCACAAGAATTGCCGAGATTCCCCTGCCCCTCAAAAATCTTGGCAGCATGCCGCGCAGGCGGTTCAGTAAATTTCCGAACAGATCATCGTATTCCGGGGGCGGGCCGCTCCGGCCGCCGCCACCGCTGGGGGGCACCGTTCCCCAGGGATTGTTTCCTTTGCCGTCGCCGTTTCCCCATGCCATGAGTGAATTCCTTCTTGTTTGAGAAAAAAATAAGTTTATATCCTAGCCAGTCTACAGAGTATATATGGCAGCCGAGGCTAACCTGCAACCGGAGACGGAAATAAATCACAAAATGTTCAAATCAAAAATAGAAGCGAAAGCGGTAAAAGCGGCGCTTAAGCTAATTACCCATCCGAAGCTGGGCAAAAGTATCGTTGAGCTGGGGCTGGTGCAGGGCCTCAAGGTCGAAGGCGGGAAAGTCTCTTTTGTTTTGGAACTTGCCCCGGCCGACCGGGACATCGCCCCGGTCATTGAAAAAAAGTGTCAGGATGTCCTGAAATCCCTCAAGGGGGTGGAGGCGGTCAATATCATTGTCACGGCTGAGCGCGCTCCCCCGGATTTGGAGGGACCCCAAAAAGCGCGCCGCGCCGCCCCTGGAAAAGTCCCCATCCCTGGCGTCGGGGCGGTGATTGCGGTGGCCAGCGGCAAGGGCGGGGTCGGCAAATCCACAATCGCGGCCAATCTTGCGCTCGGGCTCAAGCACCTGGGGCTTGCGGTGGGCTTTCTCGATGCCGATGTCTACGGCCCCTCGGCGCCGATGATGTTTGGCCTTTCCAGCCGCCCGGAGCTCAAGGACGATAAACTCATGCCGGTGGAAAAATTCGGCCTGAAAATCATTTCCATGGGGCTGATGGTCGATACCGAAGCGCCGCTGATCTGGCGCGGGCCGATGGTCGGCAAGGCAATCCAGCAGTTTCTCTATGATGTCAACTGGCAAGGGCTTGATGTGCTGGTGGTCGATATGCCGCCCGGCACCGGGGACGCCCAGCTGACCCTGGCGCAAATGGTTCCCCTATCGGGCGCGGTGATCGTCTCGACCCCCCAGGACCTGGCCCTGATCGACGCCCGCAAGGGGCTCGAGATGTTCCGCACCATCAACGTGCCGATTTTGGGAATAATAGAGAACATGAGCACCTTCATCTGCCCCCATTGCGGGGAGGAAAGCCACATCTTCAGTCACGGCGGGGTGAGCAAGACCGCTGAAAGGCTTGGGGTTCCGTTTCTGGGGGAAATTCCACTGACTATGGCGCTGCGCGAAGCCTCCGATTCCGGCACGCCGCTTATGGCTGGCGCGCCAGACAGTCCGGAGGCCAGGACTTTCTTGACAATTGCCGAAAAAATAAGCAAAAAAATCTGAGTTTATTCCATCGGGTCTTCGCTGTTCCAGATGTCCAGGGCGATTTTCCAGGAGCCGTCCTGCTGCTTTTTCCAGATCGTCACGTACTTGCCATAGGTGTCAACCATAACGCCGTCATCATCTACCACAACGTTTGACCAGCGGCCCCAAGTATAGCCCATTTCGCCGCTTTCAGCCACCCCGCCGCCCATCGGAACCCAACTGACGCTGGTGCCTTTGGGGATGTTTTCATAATCCTGCATGATCGCCAAAAGGCCTTCGTCGATCATTTCCTTGCCATCATCGAGCTGAATCCCGTCTTCAGCGAAAAAGGCGGAATAAGCCGCCAGCAACCCCTTTTCCCTTGCCAGGTTGCCCGCTTCCCGGTCAATCGCCTTCAGGTCGACCACTTCCGGGGCGATGGCCTCAACGGCTGGGCCGACAGGCTCCTGTTCAGTGCTTTGTTGATCGCAGGCTGTCAATCCCAACCCGCCAATAGCAATTATGGCGGTCAGATAGGTTCCGGATTTAAATAAAGTTTTCATAGCTTTCCCCTCAAAAGTTATCCCGGACGGCCGTCTCCAGCCAGGGGAACCAATGCAATAAAGGAAAGGCGACTCACGAGACCACCTGCTTTAAGTGTACTCCAAATCGGGAAAAAAACAATCAGGGAGGGTTATTGTTCCGGCGGGGGATTGGTGTTGCCGCCGTCGAGCACCACTTTCCAGGCGCCGTCATCCTGCACTTTCCAGATGGTGAAATACTTGCCGTGGCTGACCTCCATCTCCCCCGCCTCATCGGTATTGCTGAAGGTATAACGGCCCCAGGTATAGCCCAGATCGCCGCTTTCTGAAATGCCGCCAGCCAGCGGGGTCCAGACCAGTTGCGCGCCCTCTGGGGCGTCGGCCAGGGCGGCCAGCAACCCCTCCGGGATAGGCGTGCTGAGGACTTCGTAGACCGGCTCGATGGCCGTCAGCGCCTCGATACTACCCTCGCGGACGAGGCGGCCCTTGTTGAGAATCGCTACACGGGTGCAGACTTGCTCGACCTCCGAGAGCAAATGCGAATTCAGGAAGATGGTCTTGCCCTGGTCACGGAGCTGGACGAGCAGGTCCCGAATCTCGCGCCGTCCCACCGGATCGACGCCGTCGGTCGGTTCGTCGAGAAAGATCAAGTCGGCGTCGGCGAGCAAGGCCTGGGCCAACCCCAGGCGCTGCATCATGCCTTTCGAGAACTTCTTGATTTTCACGTCCAGCCACGGCGTCATGCGGACGGCTTCCAACAGCGGGGGGATGCGTTGACGCCGTTCATGGGCCGGGACGTGGGCCATCCGGCCGTAGAGGTCGAGCATTTGGCCGGCGGTGAGGAAGTCAGGAAAGCGATGGTTTTCGGGCAGATAGCCCACCCGCTGCCGGGCGCGCGGCTTCCGCACCGGAATGTTAAAGAGGGTCGCCTCGCCCGTCGTGGGCCGGACGATGTCCAGTAGGATCTTGATGAGCGTCGTCTTGCCGGCTCCGTTGGGGCCGAGCAGGCCGAAGATCTCGCCGGCCCGCACCTCGAACGACAGGTCCTTCAAGACCGGGCGCGGATCCCCGTTCTGACGGTAGGCGTAGGACAAGCCGTCGACGACCACGGGCGGGGCGCGGGATTCGTTCACCAGGACATTCTATAAAGCATCAGGTAGACGATGATACCGGTAACCGAGACATAGAGCCAGACCGGCAGGGTCCGCCGAGCCCACCATCTATGCGCGTCGATCCGGCCGGTCGCGGCGAGGGTGATCGTGCGCAAAGCCATCGGCGCGACCGCGGCGGCCAGGATGA
>JADFFP010000191.1 GCA_022568115.1 Pseudomonadota bacterium
CTGAACCCGATCCCGGAAAGGTCCAGGCGCTGGCGCCGTTTTTAAAACTCCTGGATCAGCAAAACGTCCCGCATTATATTTTCATCAACAAGGTCGACAAGGGAACCGGGCCGGTCCGCGCCCTGGCGGATAGTTTAAACAAGATTTCCGAACATCCGGTGGTCATGCGCCACCTTCCGATACGCGACGGTGAAACCGTCACCGGGTATATCGACCTGGCGCAACAACGCGCCTACGTTTATGAGGCGCAAAAGCCCAGCAAAACCATAGATATGCCAAGCGATGACCCGCGCCTTGAGGAAGCCCGCTTCAGCCTTATGGAAACTTTGGCCGATTTTGACGATCACCTGATGGAGGAATTGCTGGAAGACATCGTCCCTCCCAAGAAAGAAATTTTTGAAGACCTGGCCAAGGATGCCAGTTCCAACCTGGTGGTCTCGGCCCTGATCGGTTCAGCCATCAACGACCACGGCGTGTTCCGCCTGCTGAAGGCTCTCCGCCATGAAATTCCGGGGATTGAAGCGACCTGCAAACGCCGCGGCATCTCGCCCGAGGGGGGCCTGCTGGGCCAGTCCCTGAAATCGATTCACACCGAACACGGCGGAAAACGAACCATTGCCCGCATTTTCCGCGGCGCCCTCAAGGACGGCGAGACTATTTCCGGCGAACGCATTTCCGGCATTACCTACATGCACGGCGAGGACGGCGTCAAACGGCCCGAGGCAAAGGCCGGAGAGCTGGTGGCGCTGGGGCGCCTGGACAACATTAAAACCGGCGACACCCTGGGAAACGAGGAGAGCCTTGAGCGCGCCGAGGCCCTGTTCCCAGTCTATGAAATGGCGATTTCCGCCGAACACCGCAATGATGAAATGAAGCTTTCGGAATCGCTGGTCAAGATTTGCGACGAGGACCCCTCGATTACTTTTGAACACCGTGAAGCCACTCATGAAATGGTTTTCAAGGGCCAGGGGGAAGTTCATATCAAGACCGCCATCAACCGTCTGAAGAGCAGGTACCACATCGAGGTCAATATGGCGAAACCGAAAATCCCCTACCAGGAGACGATCCAGAAACCCGCCAGCCAGCACACCCGCTTCAAAAAGCAGTCCGGCGGCCACGGCCAGTTCGGGGATGTGGTGGTCGAGGTGCGCCCGCTTCCGCGCGGCGAAGGCTTCGTTTTCGAGGAAAAAATTCGTGGCGGAAATATCCCCAAGCAGTATATCCCGAGCGTCGAGACCGGCATCAAGGGCTACCTGAAAAAAGGCCCGCTGGGGTTTCCAGTGGTCGATTTTAAGGTGGTTCTGGTGGACGGCAAATACCATGCCGTGGACTCATCTGACATGGCCTTCCAGACCGCCGGGCGGATGGCGATGTCGGAATCATTACCCAAGTGTTCGCCGGTGCTGCTGGAGCCGATCATGCATGTCCACATCCATGTTCCCAACGATTACACCAACAAGGTGACCGGCATGATCTCGCAACGCCGCGGCCAGATGCTTGGCTATGACGCCAGAGAAGGCTGGCCCGGCTGGGATACGGTTGAGGCGCACATGCCCCAATCCGAGATCCATGACCTGATTATCGAGTTGCGTTCCATGTCGCAGGGGGCCGCTACCTATACCCATGAGTTTCATCACATGCAGGAGCTGACCGGAAGGCTGGCCGAGCAGGTTCTGAAAGAGCATAAAAAGGACTGAAGAAAAAGCGTATAACCCTACCCTGGGAGGAAATCATGTTTTGGGGCCTGATCCTAAAAAAAGAACCCGACCGAAGAAGAGGTTGAAGAGCTTAAGAAAAGCCTGAATGTTTTTGAAGTGCCCTGGTGGACGATGGCGATGACCTCGGCCAGCCACATCCTGGGCGAAAAACTCGGGTTTGTGAAAAGCGCCCAGACCCTCCGGCCGGTGCTCGGCAACGGCGACCCGATCCCGATGTTCCCCTATTCGGTGATCGAATACCTGATGAACATGGATCTTTCCGGCTATGATGTCCTGGAATTCGGCGCCGGCAATTCCACCATGTTCTGGGCGCCTCGGGTGAAATCCGTCACCAGTCTGGAAAACGACCCGGAGTGGCATACCACACTGCAAGCCATGAACTTGCCGGGGGCTGAGCTGCATCTGGTGGAAAAAGGCAAAATGGCTAATTATGCTACCGGTCTTGGAAAAAAGTTTGATGTCATTTCGGTCGATTGCGGGGAAAACCGCTACCACCCCGCCAAGGCTTCCCTGGGGATGCTGAAGGAAGGCGGGTTTATCATCCTGGACAATTCGGAATGGTATCCCAACACCAGCACATTGCTGCGCGAAAGCGGGCTGTTGCAGGTGGATTTTTACGACTTTCGCCCGTGTCATCACTACCGCACCGCCACCTCGCTGTTCTTTGACCGGAAATTTGCCCCGAAGCCCAAGGGCCAAAGAATGCCGGCCACCCCGATCGGCGGGCGCGAGCAAAACCCGCTCGGCTGGGATGATCCTGAAGGCTAGTCTCTAAATCTAGTCAAACTCGATGAACCTCGGGCAGACCGCTTTGCCGATCGGGCCGAAGTCGCTCAGGATGTGCTCTTTCCTGGTGAAGCCGAACCCGGTGAAATAGGTGCACCCAAGTTTGGCGACCAGCTGGTCTTCGGTCAACACTTCCGATTTCACCAGCACCCCGGCGCTGGCGGAAAATAGCGCAAACCACGCGGCCACCAGCAAAATCAGGAATATTTTAAAAAAGGCAATTGCTTTATTGGTTTTCATAACCCCCCCTCGGCAACACGGGCAGAACCCCGTCGGCCAGGGGGATATTCTAGCCCAAAACATTCCAAAAGAGCAGGGAAAAAATCGATTAGTTTATGCTGGTGATAATATCGCTTGCTAAACCCGTGAAAAATGACGATACGGGCCGGACAAATCAGGAGCTATGCAAAATGCGGGCAAAAACAATCATCGGCTGGCGGGAATGTGTCGGGTTGCCAACGCTTGGCGTCGGGGCGGTCAAGGCCAAGATTGACACCGGCGCCAGAACCTCGGCGCTGCATGCCTTTGATGTCCGGCGCTTTAAAAAAGGCGACGAGGCCTGGGTTCGTTTCACGGTCCATCCCATCAAACGCAAGCGCAGGCCCCAGGTGGTTTGTGAGGCGAAGTTCGTCGATTTCCGCAACGTCACCAGCTCCAACGGCGCGCGCGAGCGGCGGATATTTATTACCACCCAGGTTCAACTCGGCCCCTATAAATTCCCGATTGAGTTGTCGCTCACCAACCGCGACGAGATGGGCTATCGCATGCTGCTGGGGAGACAGGCCTTGAAGAGACGTTTTATTGTCGATTCCGGAATCTCCTACACCTTTGGCAAAAAGGAGGGGCAGGTGTCATGAAAATTATCCTGCTGACCCGAAAACCGGAGCTTTATTCGCACCAGCGGCTGATTGAGGCGGCTGAGATGCGCGGCCATGAGATTGAAGTGGTGGATACCTTAAGGGTCTATGTCAACATATCCTCCAAAAAGCCCGCGGTGCGGTACCGCGGCCGCGATCTGGAAGGGTTTGACGCCGTCATCCGCAGGATCGGCGCTTCGATCACCGTTTTTGGCACCGCCGTTTTGCGCCAGTCCGAGGTGATGGGGGTCTATCCCTTGAATGAATCGGTGGCGATTTCCCGCTCGCGCGACAAACTGCGCTCGCAGCAATTGAT
>JADFFP010000192.1 GCA_022568115.1 Pseudomonadota bacterium
CACGCTATTGAAGGTGGTCTGGCATTACAATTATATCAAAGGCCGGCCGGAGAAGAAAAAGATCATCTCGCGCTGGTTTTCCTATCACGGCACTTCGATCTCCACAGCCAGCCTGACTGGGCTGCCCTCGTTCCATGCCCCCTACAACCTTCCCATTCCGGAGGTTCGCCACACTGAAATGCCGCACTATTACAAGAACGCCGGGGCGGGTGAGAGCGAGCAAGCATTCACGGTGCGCATGGTTGAGGCGCTTGAGGATTTGATTTTGCAAGAAGGCCCGGAGACCATCGGCGCCTTTATTGCCGAGCCGGTGAGCGGCGCCGGCGGTGTGGTGGCGCCGCCCAAGGGTTATTTCGAAGCGGTCCAGAAGGTTTTGAAAAAACATGACATCCTGATGATCGCCGATGAGGTGATTTGCGGCTACGGGCGGCTCGGCGCCACCTTCGGTTCGGAGATTTTCAACATCACCCCCGATTTGATGTCCTCGGCCAAGGGCCTGACCTCCGGGTACTTCCCACTGTCCGCCGCTCATCTCACCGATGAGATTTGGGAGGTCTTGAAGGAAGGCTCTGAGCAAACCGGAAACTTCGCCCACGGCTACACCTATTCCGGCCATCCGGTCGGCTGCGCGGTGGCGCTCAAAAACCTCGAGATTGTGGAGCGGGAAGGGCTGGTTGAAAATGCCCGGATAATGGGCGACTACTTCCACCGCCAGCTTAAGAAAGCGTTCCGGGACAGCCCCCATGTCGGCGAGGTCAGGGGCCGCGGATTGCTGGCCGGAATCCAGCTGATCGCTGATAAGGAGAAAAAGAAGTTCTTCGATACGGAGCGCAAAATCCCGATGCGCATCCAGCAGGCCGCCTACCAGCGGGGCCTGATCTGCCGCAACCTGCCTTCGGTCACCACCATCGCGCTGGCGCCGGCGCTGATCGTCTCGGAAGCGGATATCGATGAGATCGTTGGCCTGCTGAAAGACGCCTTTGATGATGTGCTGGGGAATCTTTCGAAGGATGATCTGATCCCGGCGGGTTAAATCATTTTATGTGTCACCCTCACCCTATCCCTCTCCCATCAAGGGAGAGGGGACTGTAGTGGGCGCTTCTTAAACTCCCTCTCCCCTCCGTGGGAGAGGGGTGGGGTGAGGGGGTGGAAAAATTACCAACTAAATCAAACCCTCTTCCTGGAACCATTCGAGGGTCGCTTTGAGCGCCGGTTTTACCCCTGAGGGCCGGTAGCCGAGCTTGTCGGCGGCCAGCTGAGAGGTTACGAACGACGGGTTCAGGGCCAGCCGCACCCCTTCCTTCGAGGCCAGCGGGGGTTTGCGGGTGATCACATCGGCGAAAAATTCGGATAAAACCGCGTATGAATAGGCCAGCTCAAAAGGGACCCGGCGTTTCGGCATTTTTTGGCCCGAAACATCGGCCAGTCGCTCGAGGAAATGCGCCATGGCGAGATTTTCACCGCCCAGGATATAGCGCCCGCCGGGCGCGCCCAGGATTGCCGCCTGGTAATGCCCCTGCGCGACATCGCCGACCGGTACGTAATTCAAAAGCGCGTTCAGGTACGCCGGGGTCTTGCCCCTTACGAAATCAAGAATCATCCGGGTCGGCGCGGTGAGATTATAATCGCCCGGGCCGACCGGCACGGCCGGGTAAACGCTGACCACCGGCAGACCGCCTTTGGCCGCTTTCTGGACCAGCCGGTCGGCCCGCCATTTCGATCTGGTATAGGGCCCGGCCATGTCGTCCAGCGCGGGCGCCGGATCATTCTCTGAAATGGGAAACGGGTCGGGATCGCGCCAGCCGCGCAGGATGGTTTCGGTCGAGGTCACGACAATCTTTTTTACCTTGGCTTTTTTGGCGGCCGCCAGAATATTCCGGGTGCCTTCGACATTGACCGCCGCAAAATCCTTTTTATTCCTGGCCCACAGATGGGTCAGCGCGGCGAGGTGAAAGACGCACTCCTGGCCTTTGATGGCTTTTTCCAGAGCTTCCTGATCGAGGATCGAACCCTTGATGCTCTTGACCTCCTTGGGCAGGCCTTTGGTTTTGACCGCCGGATCGAGGATGGTGACCTTGACCCCCTCTCCCGCCAGCAGCGCCACCAGGTGGGCACCGATAAAGCCCGCCCCGCCGGTCACCAATGCTGTCTTAAAAGCGCCCATCAGTCGAGCCCGTCCATGCCCGGGCAGATCGCGATATGATCATCCCAGCCCGAGCCCAGGATCAGATAATCCCCGGCCCGAAGCGCCACCGTCGCCCCTGAGATCATGTCGCCATCGTCTTTGAACAGAAGGGTTTGCTCATAAGTCTCCGGTGAAATCCGGTACGCCGCGCTGGGGCTTTTCTCCACCCCGAGCCAGGATTTCATGTAGAAATAATAACCTAATAAATTGGGGAAAATAGTGACGTAAAGGTTTTCACGAAAATCCTTGGTCAGGTTATCGGGACCTCCCTGAAGAGAAATATTCTTGGTGGGGTTAATTTCTTTATTATTTTCATCATAAAACAAAATTGATCTGTTGAATGTATCTGAAATCACAACTCTGTTTTCACTCCAAAGCAAAACTCCATTATAAAAATTGCCTGAGATATAATTTTTTGGATATTCGTAGGGTGTATTGAACATCCTTGTAACCCTCGGCCCTTCAGTTTTAAGTCCCAAAAAACACCTTACCTTTGAGTCAGTGACAAAAACTTTCTTTTCACTTACAGCAACATCATTAGGGTCACATTTTAGGTCAGCAATGGTTGATTCTAAAAGGACTAATTTTCCAGAATTTCTTTCAAAAACATCAATAGAGGTTAATGTGGCTGGTCCATCCTCATAATTTTGAAATTTGAGAGCGTTGGGTCTATAAAATTTTCGATTAACGACTACTAACAAATTCTTCCCCTCAAATTCACCCAAGCCGAACCCATGGGGCCGGAATTCATTGCCAGCTTCCTTGAAACCGCGGCTGATGTCTGTGACCTTAAGGCTGGCCGTATTGGTGATGTCCAAAACGTTGATGGTATAAATTCCGCCCTGGGTGGTGACTTTTCCGGCCTCAATTTCCCGCGCCACCGCGCGGCGGTCATAAGCGGAGAGGAAAATGGCGCCGCTTTCGGGATCGAAGTCGAGGTCTTCGACGCCAACCACTTTTTCGCCGGTGAGGTCATCGTAAAGATCAACGCTCCAACAGGCGGTGAGCAGCGGGTCGCCGTCAATTTTAAGGCTTTGGAAATACCAGATCAGCCCGATGCCAATCGCACCAAGGAACAAAACTCCGGCAATTTTCAGAAACTTCTTCACGGCCTTGAATAGCCCCCCCGTTTGATGAATCTGCGCCAGTGAATTTCGACCTTTTTCAAATCCTCTTCCGGAAAATGATAGACGTTTTTCCGGTAATCCTTAACCCCCTCCAGATATTGGGCGTAGCTGGCCCGGTCTTCGGCGAAATCGCCCAAGGCCAGCGCCTGGTAAATCTTCTCCAGTTCTTTCATCGGGTTTTTTTGCAGATCCTCGAACCGCACCTCGATCAACTGGCCCCCAGGCAGGCCCAAAGTATCACGCTCGAAGTTGTCCATCATCCGGCTATAAACGCTGAGGATGTGATCGTCGAGGTTCTTGATCTCATAATTCTGCAACGGAAATTCCGCCAGCAATTTCTGGTAAAAATTCCGCAT
>JADFFP010000193.1 GCA_022568115.1 Pseudomonadota bacterium
GAAGGGACCGCGGGTCCCGTTACAATGCTCGCATCAAAGTGGACGGAACGGTCCGGGATGCCGTTCTGAAAATCCTCCCCGCGCGGCTGGTTATCAGCGAATGTACCGGGCTCCTGGTCGCCAGGTCGCTGGGGCTTACAACGCTGGAAGCCTGGCTGGTGCCGGCAAAAAACCAGTTGGTTTTCGCCACCGCCAAGACCGGTATCCAGACTATCAAGGATGCCGGGATCACCTATGATGATGATTACTGGGACCAGGGGGTTGGGGAAGAATGGTTCCGCAGCGCATTTACCTTTGACACCCTGATCGGCAACTTTGACCGGGTGCTGCGCAATATGTGTTTCCTTGGCAAGGCGCCGGAAGGTGAGTTTATTTTCATGGATCACGACCTGATTTTCTTCAAGAAGCGCTGGTCACCCGAGACGCTGCGCCAGACCAAAGCCGCATCCGGCCACAACAACCTGGCGCGATTCCTGCCCCGGGCCGATACAGAAGCGCGCAACAACATCCTGAGAACCGCACAAAACTGCCAAAAAAGCCTTAAATCCGAGAAATTCAATTTTCTGGATCAGCTCCAGGATTGCGGCCTGGCGAGCGAAGACGAACTGGCCGCCGTCAAGGCCTTCCTGACCCACCGGGCACGCAGCCTGACACCGCTGGTCCACGCCCAGCTAAACCAAAGCACCAGGATCAGCCATGTGAATGAGTATTTGATGAAGGCTGGAACACCCGGTGATCCTGCCTTCAGTGTCGGGCGGCTATCCGCCTTCCTGGGGGTATTGCACCAGCCCAAAAAAAAGAACCGGCAACCCGTCTACAGCGCCCGCGTCGAGATGGGCGGCGCCAGCCACAAGGTCGCCCTGAAAATATTATCCCCCAAGGCGGTGGCCAACGAATGTGCCGCCAGCCTGGTCGGCAAGCACCTGGGGTTTACCACCCTCGACCCGTTCCTGGTTCTTTGCCCCCCTGAATTGCTGGATTTTATTAATCTGAAATTTAATAAACCTCAGGTTTTTTTCGCCACCCGCCTGTCAACGCTGAAAACCATGAACACCAATCCCGAGGCACAAAAATTTGAATTCTGGACCCGGGAGCTGAACGCCGAATGGTTTCGAACAACTTTTGTTTTTGATGTTCTGGTTGGAAATGAAGACCGGGTCATGAAAAACCTGTTTTTCACGGAGGTCGAGGGGAAGGATCATTATGTCCTGCTGGATCACCAGATGTGTCTGTTCGGAACACAATGGACGGCCGAAAACCTGCGCACCATCAAAAGAATAAACGGCGATAATTTTCTCAACAAGTGGCTTTCACTCTGCACCGAACAGGTTCTGGACGGGATCATACAAACCGCAAACAGCTGGCGGGGGAATATCACCCCGGAAGTTTTGAGCCCCCTGGAGGTTTTGGTTGATTTGGGTGTGCTGGACAAAGATGAGCTAAAAAGCGTTTTTGAATTTTTGACCTGGCGTTCTGAAAACCTCTCCACTTTGGTAATGAAGCAGATCAACCTGGAGCGCCCCTACCCGTCCGGGATGTAGCAAAGACCCGGCCAGCGGTTTCCATTATTTCTTCCCGAACAGGTTCTTTTTGGCCTCAGCGGAAAGTTTATCCTGGGGCGGGTTGATCTTGAGGCCGATGTCGATGGCGCGGCGGACCGCGGGCCGCGCCTTCATGGTCTCATGCCATCTTTTCAGGTTGGGCCAGTCGGCAATGTCAAAATCATAATTTTTATAGATCCGCGCCCACGGCCACGAGGCCATATCGGCGATCGAATAAACGCCTGCCAGAAATTCGTGATTGGCAAGCTGCCGGTCCATTACCCCGAACAGCCGCCGGGTCTCTCCCTGATAGCGCTCGCGCCCATAAGTGTGATCGCAACTGTCATCGATCTCGGGCGCATACTTGGTAAAGTGGTTGGCCTGGCCCATCATTGGACCCAAACCCCCGACCTGCCAGAAAAGCCATTGCAGAACCTGGTACTTCGCGCGGGTCTCGGCGGGTAGGAATTTACCGGTCTTCTCCGCCAGGTATTGCAGGATCGCGCCCGATTCAAAAATCGCCAGCGGCCCACCACCAGCATCTTTGGCGGCGCCCCGGTGGACAATCGCCGGCATCCGGTTGTTGGGGGAGATTTTCAAAAAATCCGGCTTGAACTGGTCGCCCTTGCCGATATCGACCGGGATGATTTTATATTTCAGCCCCGTCTCTTCCAGAAAGATCGTGATCTTGTGCCCGTTGGGGGTCGGCCAGTAATAAAGATCGATCATGGTCTGTTCCTTTTAAAAACGAAACGCGATGTTAACGCCGCTGAATTCATGCCTGCCCGGCTGAAGGGTAAATTCCCTGGCCCGGAAGACATGGGTATAGGAAATCCGCAGGCCATCGGCAATCACCACTACCCCGAATTGAAAGTCGGCGACAATGGTTTTTTTTACGACACTGTGGCTATTGGTGAAGGTATTGCCGTCGAGGAAAATATCGCGCGCCACCGCCCGGCCCTCGACCCCTGCGAACAGGTACCAGACCACCGATGATGATGCTTTGAAATAGCCGCTGCCGGGAAACGCCGGCGAGATCCTGGGCGGCGGGCCGTTTTCGGCGCTCAACCGCTTGCCGATGCGCAAGGTCCAGCCCAGCGCGGCGTAGGTATAGACATTGCCCGCCGCCACACCGATGTGGGGGTTGGAGCTGATCTCAAACCCCTTGCCAAGACCGAGGTTGTTCTTCCAGACCCGCTGGTAGCCGATCACGATGCCCGGTTCGTTGCTCAGTTGATGCGCCCAGCCGTTTGGCCGCGCGACGCTGATCAGCCGGTGATAGCTGCGCTGGGCCCGGTCCGCCAGCGAGGCCGGGCCGATCATCCCGGCCTGAACGATAAAATATTCGGAGACCTGATCGGTTTGCACCTCGATGCCGAGCTCGCCGTACAGCCAGCCGGCGTAGGGCCGGTCGCTTATCGTCAGGGTAAAGGGGGCGGTATCGCTTGGCGTATAGATATTCTGGCCGAGCGCGAAGCTGATGATGCGTTCATTATAAGCCCTTGATAAAAAAGGGATTTTATCGGCGAGGCGCTCCATCCAGGGCTTTTGCGCGGCCTCGCCGAAGGCGACGCTGACGCGCACCCCGTTGGTGAAATACTGATCGGCCGGGGTCAGGACGTCGTTATCAACCTCGATTGAGAACACCCGGTCCCGGGCGGCCAGCGCCGGGCCGGAGGACAACAGCAGAATAAAAAGGGTCAGAAACCGGGCCATGGTCTGAGACTTAAAGCCCGGCGCGTTTAATTCAAGTCAAAGTTTGTTGAAAAGCTTCCAGCAAACATGGGTATAGGAAATCCGGACGCCACCGGCAATCACCTCCAGGCCGAATTAAAAATCGGCTTTGGTATTGCTCGGGCCGGCGGGTGGGTTGCGGCAAATCCAAACGATACTAATTCTCTTAAAGATTTAATAAAATTACGTTATTCGACTTTTGAGAGTGGATATAGTACAATGAAATTCCTTTCGAGGAGGAGAGAGAATGACTATTCGTTTGTTATTCTTGATTTTCACATTTCTGCTTTTTTTAGGCTTGCCCTTGGGGTTGCCTTTGGGCTTGCCCACCGGCGCCTTTATTTCAGATGCATCTGCCAAAGAAAGTAGCA
>JADFFP010000194.1 GCA_022568115.1 Pseudomonadota bacterium
CCTTGCCGCCCCGGAACAGCGCCGGCAGGCTCAATTTGGCGGGATAGGGAACGGGGCTTTCTTTCAGTTCCGGGTGCTCTGTGCAAAGCGCCCGCCAGCCATCTTCACCCAGCGCTTTAAGTTGACCGCTTTTCGCATCTTTTTTGAGATGCATTTCAAACCGCCCGTCCCACAGCGCGGTCTCTCCCGCTTTCAGGGTCAGGGTTTCCCGGACATCCGCCGCCTCGCGGCAAAAACAAATCTCATCCTGTCCGGCCTTGCCGGGAAAAACCCGGCACCCGGCCAGGGTCGCCCCGGAAAAATTATCCCCGCCAAGGGCGCGGTAAAGCCGCTCAAGGCGCTCAAGCCGGGGGGGATATCCGCCCGCCCCGAAAAACCCCAGCAGCCTGGATAAGGCGCGCAAGCCGATTTCTTCCGGGGCGGCCAAAAATGTGCCTAGGGTAATCTTGCCATAACCTTCTTTGTAGACCTCAAGGCATTGCCCCAGAAGATCGCGTGTCAGCCCCTCCAGAACGCCCCGGACTCGAGCCATGCGCGCGGCGGTTTTGGCCAGGGTATTGACATCAAAGCCCTCGATTTTACTCTCCCGCAGCAATTGACGCACCTGGACCCTGAGAAAATCCGGGTTTTCATTGCTGGGATCCTCAATCCAGTCCTGGCCGGCCGCCTTCAGGATTTCAATCAGGGCGGCTTTGGTAACGTCCAGCAGCGGGCGCACCAGCCTGGGCCCGCCTGGGCCGGTGACCGGTGAACTGAGCGGCGCCATTGCCGCCAGCCCGTCGACGCCCGAGCCGCGGATCAGCCGGATCAGGAAGGTTTCCGCCTGGTCGTCGCGGGTGTGGGCCAAAAACAGATATTTTACGCCACGCTCCCGGCACCAGCCCTCAAGCGCCTGATAGCGGGCCTGGCGCGCCGCCGCCTGGATGCCCGCGGCGGGCTTTTCACCCTGCCAGCTAAGAATTTCACAACTTAACCCCCTGGCCGCCAGCCAGGCTTTTACCTGCAGCGCTTCGGCCTTCGACTCTTTACGAAGGCGATGGTCGAAGGTGAGAAAGGTCGCTTCCCCCCAGTCCTTGAACAAAAGCGCCAGAGCCATGCTGTCGGGCCCGCCGGAGGTCGCTACCGCGAACCGCCCGTCCCCGGGGGAAAGCCCCAGTGCGGCCACCAGCGCGGCAAATTCCTTTGATGTTAATGGGCCGGTCATGGCGTTAACAGGCCAGGCGCACCTTCTGGGCGCTGGTTTGGGCCTGGATAGCGGGGTTGGCGTCCGGATAGCGGGCTTCCAGCTCGGCCAGCGCGGCGCACGCTTCGGCCGGTTTGTCCATGGCGCCCAGTGTCATCGCCAGTTTGAACAGGCTGTCCGGCCCCTTAATGCTGTCGCCGTAGCTCTGGAACCCCTTCAGGAACGCCTCGGCGGCCTTGGGAAAATTCTTGCGGACATAAAAGGTCTCGCCCAGCCAGTACTGGGCATTGCCGGCCAGGGAATGATCGGGATGCTGTTCCAGAAAAGCGCTAAAAGCCGCCTCAGCGCTAGAAAAATCGCCTTTTTGCACAAAGTTAAAGGCAAAGTCGTACTGCTCCTTAGGCGTACCTTCGGGAAGGACAACGACCGGGATCACCGTTGGTGTTGCAGCCCCTTGCACGGCGCCCTCAGCCACGCCGCTGCCAAGATTCTGGAAGCGGAACTCGACCTCTTTGCGGAACAAATCCAGCTCCCGCCCGAGCCGGTTCTGGGTGTAGATGATCTGCTCGATTGCCCCGGTCAGCTCCCTCAGCTCGCGCGCCAGTTGGCCAATCCGCACCTCCATGTCCGCCAGCAGGGCCGATTGATTGGGACTGAGCATTTGGGGCTCACCGGAGGAAGAGGCCATGCGCCCCCGGGCGGCCGACCTTTGCAGGGCGCGGAGCTCCTTTTCAATTTGCTCCACCCGCTCCAAAAGCCGGTCATAATCGCCTGAGGATTGGGAAAAAGCGGGGTTGACCATGGCCAGCAGTCCCGCGCCAAACAACAGCAGCAGCAATAGCGGATTAAAAATAAAAATCTTTTTCATCATGTTTTTTCGTTTAATCGTCCAGTGCGACCAAATTAAGACCAAAAGGAAAACCCCGCACCCTGGATGCCAAACGAAAGTCCGGCAAACGGGAAGCGGGGTTTTAAACCCTTGTTTTCAGCCCCTAGTTAAGGACCATCACACCGCGGCGGTTCTGGCTCCAGCAGCTTTCGTTGCTGCAGAACGAAACCGGCTTTTCCTTGCCGTATGAGATAATGCTTATCCGTGACGGCGAAACCCCGAGCGCTACCAGGTAATTCCTGACCGCTACCGCACGGCGGTCGCCGAGCGCCAGGTTATACTCACGGGTGCCGCGCTCATCGGCATGGCCTTCGATGGTGACTGTGACATAGCGGTAGGCGTTCAGCCATTCGGCCTGGGCTCTCAAGGTCTCCCGGGCGGCATTGACCAGTTCGTCGCTGTCATAAGCGAAAAAGACCCGGTCGGCGCCGGCCAGGGCCACCATGTGCTCCAGCGAACCCTCTTGATAGGTCGGCCCGGTATCAACCGGAGGCGCAACCTCTTCCTCTACAACTGGCGGAGGCGGCGGTGGCGGTGGCGGCGGCTCCTTAGCACAGGAGGCCGCGAACAGGCCCAGTACCAGGCCCACTAAAATTTTTCTGAAAGTGCCATTCGACTGCATTTAATGATCCCTTCCTCTTTAAAGTATGTGTTCTCTTTTGGCTCGCCTAATCCCCCGGCATCTCCCCAAATTTCCGGGGGGAATAAAACTTGTATGTCGCTCATCCCTGCTAGACGATGTCAAAGACTATAAAATGGCATTGCTCATCAATCAAGCGCGATGGCGCTGTTTTCACCAAAAATTCATCAAAATACCCAAAAAACTACCTCAAAGGCGGCGACCAGGCCGGGTCGGAGGCTTCAAACGGGGTCGGAATCTGCCGCTCGTTATAGCCGGTCAGGTCCACCGACCAGATCGAGACCTCGCCGCCGGCGCCGGTTGCGGTATATTTGTTCTGCCGGAAAAACATGATCACCCGGCCGTTGGGCGACCAGGTCGGCCCCTCATCCTGCCAGCTGTCGGTAAGCAACCGCTCGCCCTCGCCGCTGGGGCGCATGACGCCAATCCGGAATTTGCCATCGCCGATTTTGGTAAAGGCGATCAAATCACCTCGGGGCGACCACACCGGCGTGGCGTAGCGGCCATCACCAAACGAAATACGTTTGATGTTGGAGCCATCGCGGTTCATGACGTAGAGCTGCTGCGACCCGCCGCGGTTGGAATTGAAGACGATATAATTTCCGTCAGGGGAGAACGACGGGGAGGTATCGATCCCCGGGTGGGTGGTCAGGCGCTGCACCGCCCGGGTCCTCAGATCCATGATATAAATGTCGGAATTGCCGTTCTCGGCGAAGGTAATCGCCACGTAATTGCCATCGGGCGAAAACCGCGGCGCGAAGGTCATGCCGGGAAATTCGCCCAATATCTCGTGCCGGGCGGTGTCGATGTCGTAAAGGTAAACCCTGGGGGTGTCGAGGAAATAGGAAAAGTAGGTAATCTCCTGCTTGTTGGGGGAGAATCTCGGGGTCAGCACCAGGTATTCGCCATCC
>JADFFP010000007.1 GCA_022568115.1 Pseudomonadota bacterium
GAATACTGGCAAGGCTTATCAGAGTCACCTGAGTATGTCATAATGTTCCTCCCCTATGAATCTGTTTACCTGGCGGCGCTTGAAGCAGACCCGGAACTTACCGAAACGTCCCTGACAAGCAATGTCATTATCACTTCACCACACACGCTTCTTGGATTACTCAGGGCGGTTGAACGTGGCTGGCGCCAGCAGCGGCTGGCCGAAAGCGCGCTCAAACTTTCGCAACTCGGACAGGAATTATATGATCGTATGGCGACCCTGAGTGAGTTCATGCTGGACCTGGGCAGGTCGCTCGGGGGGAGCGTTAAGTCATACAATAAACTGATCGGGTCGTTTGAATCACGCGCATTCAGTACAGCGCGAAAGTTCAAAGACCTGGGCGTGGGCGAAAAAAAGCGCATAGAAGAAATCAACCCGCTCGAAGTGTCCCCCCGCCTGCTCAATCTACCTGACATCCGCCAGATCCCGGCCCCGGAGGATTTTAAGTGAGGGTATTCGAATAGGCTTTCTTTTATGACCCTTTACAAGTTCCGAGAATGTTGCGAACTTCACCTAAGCAGCCTCTACAATAGAGAGCTGTATTTTTCGTCACCGGCTCAATTGAACGATCCTTTCGACAGCCGGTTGCCCGTCTATGTAGGCGCATCCAAGGAAGAGATTCGTAGATACCTTGAATTCGTAGGCACCGATATAACAGAAGAGAACATAAGTGCTATGAGAGCGGAACTGAAAGATGGCTATATGGATGTGCAGTCGAATGAAGCACTACTATCGAGGTTTGGTATCTGTTCGTTCTCCATGCTACGTGATAGCCTTACCATGTGGTCAATGTATTCTAATGGCCACCGTGGTTACTGCATTGAGTATGACAACGACCTACTACTGAGAGACGTAGAGAGTTTTAAGAATGACAGTAAGCTTGGAATTCTATGGGGCGACGTGAATTATGTGTCCTATCTGCCAAAGATTCAAGTAGGGTCAGTAGAAATAATTAAGCTCTTTCTCTCGAAGTCTCACCAGTATGAATATGAAAAAGAGTTCAGAATCGTTCTAGCAGGTAAGAACAATTTTGTCGTCACATATACGAAGGAAGTCGTCAAATCGGTAATTCTTGGATTGGAAGTTTCAGAATTCTACGAGCACACACTACGGAACATAGTAAAGGAAAAATACCCCGGGGCAAGACTATTGAAGGCAAGAAAATCAAAGGACGAAATTGGCCTTACTTTCAATTAATTCGAGGACCAAGAGCCCATGTCACACATAAAATACATACTTTCCGACAAGGCGAATCGAGCGCTGAACGGGTTTCAGTGTCTCCGCTTAGCATGTGTTTTCTTGTTCATTCAATCAATCGCAGCACCGGTATATTGCCAAAGTGAATACCTTTTTGAAGGACAGGACGCAATAAGCGTTGGTGTTGGGATGACAAGAACTCTGAAAGGCGACCCAGATGTGGAGGGTGTGAATCGAGTCTTGTTGATTGCCGCTTCCCCGGGAGGTGTATTCGATATCGGGGCAACATTCGCCAAGAACAGCAGGAACAGGAACAGTGTTACTTCGTTTTTCGCTGGGGTAAATATCTCTGAATCTCAACGAAAACGTCAGCGAAATGGAGTGATTCTGTTCGGGGAGATTTCCGCCTTTAATAAAGATTATGCCTTCGGCTTCCGCATTTACAACCGGCAAAACCTTCGCAAGGACTTTTACTTGGTTCCGGAGCTGCAAGGGGGAGTTCTCAGCATATCTTCCGGACCCTCAAATCGTAACTCGAAATTCTTCTGGGATGTGGGACTATCGCTGGGTTTCGGTACAAGTAAAGCACCGCTGGTTATCATCACACCTGGTTTGTCCAAGATTCAGGATACGCCTTTACGAATCGGGATTTCCGCTACACTGGTAGTCTTTTTTCCCAATAAGCCCCTCAAGCAAAAACGTTAGGCTCATAAATGTCCCACATAAAATACATACCCTACGACAAAGCCAACCCGCCTCTCAAGAAAGTTCTGGAAAAGTACGGCGGGGAATCGAAGCGGCCCGATAACATTGTCAACATATCCTCTGTCAACCCGCTGGCGATGGAGGGGCATATGGGGCTTTATCGCAGTGTGCACAAAGGTCCCTCGCCAATCTCGCGGCTGAATCGCGAGATGATCGCCGTCATGGTCTCCGGCATCAACGGCTGCCATTACTGAGTGGCGCATCATGCGCAGGGATTCATTTCCCTGGGAGGGTCGGAGACCCTTATCAGACAGATCGCCGAAGATTACACCGCATCCGACATAGAACCGGCCGAGACGGCCATGCTGGGCTATGCCGCCAAACTGACACGTGAACCGTGGACCATCACCAAACAGGACACGGATGTTTTGCGCGAACACGGCTTTGATGATCGCGGGATACATGACATCGCGCAGGTGGCGGCGTATTTTAATTATGTCAATCGTCTCGCCGACGGGCTTGGTGTGGAGTTGGAAGATTATCATGACGACAAATGGCGCGAGTAGGTGTTGCGAATTGCTACAGTAGGGGCAGACCCATGTGTCTGCCCATTGTTTCTACGCTAGGTCGTGGGCGGCAGACCTCCCGGTCTGCCCCTTCCACGCCGACCAACTGTAGACGCTGAGACAAGAAGATGGTGATCCGAAAGCGAGTGAACATAACCGGCCCTGCTCTGGTGTTCGTTACTACCACAGTCAAGGATTGGACACCCGTTTTCGCAAACGAGCAGTTCGGACGATTAGTCGTTGATCTGTTGTGTGAAATGCTGCCACGACATCAAGTATCTCTGGGCGCATATGTTCTTATGCCCTCACATCTTCACGCACTGATGGGATTTAGAGAGATCAAGCAACTGTCACGTACCATGCGGGCATTCAAAAGTCTTTCTACCAGGCTACTTCGGCCTAAATTGCCACATGATTTACGGAACATCTTTGAAGAGAATGGCGCGTTTCGATTTTGGATGCCCCGCTTTGATGATGTGGTGATATGGTCGGAGAAACAGTTCAAAATCAAAGTTGACTATATTCATAATAATCCCGTAAAGGCTGGACTTGTTGGACAGGCAACTGAATATTCCATGTCCAGCGCCGTAGATTGGATTCTTGGGAAACCGGGTTTGATTTCTATAGACAAGAACTGGGCATGGCTGGAGTAAAACGCTAAAGTAGGCGAGGGGCAGACCGGGAGGTCTGCCGCCCACGAGAGTTGTTACAGTAGGGGCAGACCCGTGTGTCTGCCCATTGTTCATACGCAAAATTAAACCGGGCAGACACATGGGTCTGCCCCTACGATTGCTCTTCGTCCGCACATTGCGCCAAAATCTTTCTTAATGTATATTTTACATCAGGCACAACTCTCTCTCTGACAATCATGCCCTCGCCCAAACATACATACAAACCCATCAAAGCCCGCACAGGATCAAAACTCGTCTGCCAGGGATGGGCGCAGGAGGCCGCTCTGCGCATGTTGCAGAACAATCTCGACCCCGAAGTTGCCGAGAAACCCGAAGAATTGATCGTGTATGGCGGCTCCGGCAAAGCGGCGCGTAACTGGCAGGCCTATGAGCAAATTGTTAAATCGCTCAAAAAGCTAAAAAACGACGAAACCCTGCTGATTCAGTCCGGCAAACCGGTCGGTGTGTTTCAAACGCACGATTATGCTCCGCGGGTGTTAATCGCGAACTCCAATCTTGTGCCGAAGTTCGCCACCTGGGAACATTTCCGCGATCTCGAAGACCGCGGGCTGACGATGTACGGGCAAATGACCGCTGGGAGCTGGATATATATTGGCGCGCAAGGAATTCTGCAGGGCACATACGAGACATTCAGCGCGGCCGCCAGGAAACACTTCGGCGGCGACCTGTCGGGAAAATGGATATTGACCGGGGGCATGGGCGGCATGGGCGGCGCCCAGCCGCTGGCCGCGACCATGGCCGGCGCCCACCTGCTGGCGATTGAATGCCAGGCCAGCCGGATCGAAAAGCGCCTTGAGAGCGGCTATCTGGACAGGATGGCGGCCACGCTTGATGAAGCGCTGGATATTATCAGCCGCGCCCAGACCCCAACCTCGGTCGGGCTGCTGGGGAACACCGCGGAGATTATTCCGGAAATGGTCAAATCCGGCGTAAAGCCCGATGCGCTGACCGACCAGACTTCGGCCCATGATCCGCTCCGCGGGTACCTGCCGGCCGGCTGGAGCGTGGCCGAATGGCAGGATAAGCAAAAATCCAATCCCAAGCTGGTGGAGCGTGAAGCGCGGAAATCAATGGCCATCCATGTGAAGGCGATGCTTGAGTACCATAAAATGGGCGTTCCGACTTTTGATTACGGCAATAATATCCGCCAGGCCGCCTTTGACGAGGGGATCAAGAATGCCTTCGATTTTCCCGGTTTCGTTCCCGCCTATGTGCGCCCGCTGTTCTGTCAGGGCAGGGGGCCGTTCCGCTGGGTGGCGCTTTCCGGCGATCCGGAGGATATTTACAAGACCGACCAAAAGGTCAAGGAGCTGGTAGACGATCCGCACCTTCACAACTGGCTGGATATGGCCCGTGAGCGCATCCATTTTCAGGGACTTCCGGCGAGGATTTGCTGGCTGGGCTTGGGGGACCGCGACCGGGTCGCCCTGGCCTTTAATCAAATGGTGAAATCGGGCGAGGTTTCGGCGCCGATTGTGATTGGCCGCGATCATCTCGATTCAGGATCGGTGGCCAGCCCCAACCGCGAAACCGAGGCGATGCTGGATGGATCGGACGCGGTATCCGACTGGCCGCTGTTGAATGCGCTGCTGAATACCGCCTCGGGCGCGACCTGGGTTTCCCTGCATCATGGCGGTGGTGTCGGAATGGGCTTCTCACAACACGCCGGGGTCGTTATAGTCGCTGACGGCACCGATCAGGCCGCTGCCAGGTTATCCCGCGTTTTGTGGAATGATCCGGCCACCGGGGTGATGCGTCATGCCGACGCCGGATATCGGAATGCAAAGGCATGCGCAAAGGAAAAAAACCTTAAATTGCCGATGCTCAAGTAACGCTTTTAACCTGAAATTTGGGGAGAATATTTTATGTCAGGTGCTGTAAAACACGAACAATGGTCGTCCCGGTGGGGCTTTTTAATGGCGGCGATCGGCGGGGCGGTCGGCCTCGGCAATATCTGGAAATTTCCGTACATGACCGGTGAGAACGGCGGCGGCGCCTTTGTGATCGTCTACATTGCCGCTGTGCTTCTGGTCGCGATACCGATTTTGATCGCTGAATTGCAGCTTGGCAAACGCGGCCACAAAGACATCATCAGCGGCACCCGGAATGTTGCGGTGGCGGCGGGCAAGTCCAAATACTGGGGCATTATCGGTTGGCTTGGCATGCTGGCGGCGTTTTTCGTGCTGACCTATTACAGCGTCATTGCCGGCCAGGTCATTGACTACTTTTTCCAGACCGGGACAGGCGCGTTCAGCGGAATGACACCTGACGAAGCGCGCGCCCAGTTTGATAATGTCGAGGCCAGTCCGTGGCGCATGATGATCGGCCATTCGGTGATTATGCTGATTACCATTGCGATTGTCGCCAGGGGTATCCAGAACGGCATCGAAAAGGCCGCCAAGATTATGATGCCGGCGTTTTTCGTGATGCTGATGGGGATGTTTTTCTACGCCATGGTGGTCGGCGACTTTGCTCGCGGGTTCGAGTACATGTTCACCTTTGATTTTTCAAAAGTAACCCCTGAGATAGTCCTCAGGGCGATTGGCCAGGCGTTTTTCTCAATCGGCATTGGTTTCGGCTACATGCTGGCGTTTGGTTCGTACCTTAAGGATGACATTTCTATCCCGCGGACATCGGTGATCATTTCGCTCACCGATGCCGGGGTCGCCCTGATCGCGGGAATGGTAATTTTTCCGCTGGTGTTTGCGTTTGGAATGGAGCCGGGTGAAGGGCCGGACCTGATTTTCAGGATTTTGCCGATGGTCTTCAGCCAGATGAACCTTGGCACCATTGTCGGCAGTGTATTTTTCCTGCTTTTGACCTTCGCCGCCTTAAGCTCGGCGATTGCGATCCTGCAGCCGGCGGTCAGCTATCTGGAGGAATCGTGGGGCCTGAGCGTCAAAAAAGCGGCGGTCATGGCAGGCGGTGCTGCCTGGTTCTTGGGGATCGGCTCGGTCCTGTCGTTCAGCCTGTGGAAGGGGTATTACCCGCTGTCCTTCATCAAGACGTTTGAGACCAGCACGGTCATGGATGTGGTTGATTTTATTACCGCCAACTACATGATGCTGGTCGGCGGTATCCTGATTACGGTATTTGTCGGCTGGAGCTTCAAGCCCGGCTGGGCGGAAAGCGAGTTCAAGGGGGAAAATCCGGTGCTTTTCACCATCTGGCTGTGGCTGGCACGGGTTTTTGCTCCGGCAGCGGTGGCGATCGCGCTTTATGTCCAGCTGACGGCTTCAGAACTCGACTGTGAGGCTGAAAATTTGACTCCTGAAGAGATTGCTCAATGCCTCGAAACAGAACAGAATCAAAGCTCATAATAATTGAGCCCAATGCCCTGAACCTGGCGGCCTTAAGGGCGGCTTATGGAGGACCGGCAACGGTCACATTGTCCGCGGCAGACCGCAAGAAAATTGAAGCCGCCCACAAGACCGTCGCCGATGTGCTGAAAGAGGGGCGCACGGTTTATGGCATCAATACCGGGTTTGGGATTTTAGCACGCACCAAAATCGCCCCCGGGAAGCTTGAACAACTGCAAAAAAAGCTGGTGCTGTCGCACATGGCGGGGATTGGAAAACCATTGCCCGATAATGTCGTCCGCCTGGTCCTGGTGCTTAAATGCTTAAGCCTTGCAAAGGGCTATTCCGGGGTTAGTGTCGGCCTCATCGAAGCGCTCTCAAAACTGCTTGAAGCCGAGGTCTATCCCATCATACCGGAAAAGGGTTCGGTCGGCGCTTCGGGCGACCTGGCGCCGCTGGCGCATCTTTCAGGTGTCCTGATGGGGCTCGGCGAGGTTCGCCAGGGCGGCAAAACAATGCCCGCCGCCGAGGGCCTGAACCGGGCGGGATTAAAGCCCATGAGGTTTGGACCCAAGGAGGGTCTGGCGCTCCTCAACGGCACTCAGGTTTCAACCGCCTTGGCGCTGGCCGGCCTGTTTGAGATTGAAAAGGTATTTGCCGCCGCGGTAGCCGCCGGGGCCTTGTCGGTCGATGCCGTCAAGGGATCGGACGCGCCCTTTGATGCCCGCATTCATGAAACGCGTGGCCAGCTGGGCCAGATCAGGGTGGCCCGGCACTACCAAAGACTTTTGGCCGGCAGTGCTATTCGCGCCAGCCATACCGATTGCGAACGGGTTCAGGACCCATATAGTCTGCGCTGTCAGCCCCAGGTGATGGGGGCGTGCCTCGATATGATCGACCATGCGGCTGCGGTTCTTTTCAGGGAATCGAATGCGGTGAGTGACAATCCGCTGATCTTCCCTGATAATGGCGATGTGATCTCCGGCGGAAATTTTCATGGCCAGCCGGTGGCTTTTGCCGCCGATGTTTTGGCGCTGGCGGTTTCGGAAATAGGATCAATGTCGGAACGGCGCATCGCCTTGTTGATGGATGACAAACTCTCCGGCCTGCCGGCGTTCCTGGTTCCCGAAAGCGGGCTCAATTCCGGTTTTATGATCACCCAGGTCACGGCGGCGGCGCTGGCCTCTGAAAACAAGCAGATGTCCCATCCGGCCAGTGTCGACAGTATTCCGACTTCGGCCAATCAGGAAGACCATGTCTCGATGGCCACCTTTGCCGCCAGGCGGCTTTTGGAAATGGCCGATAATACCGCGGGGATTGTTGCCATTGAACTTTTGGCCGCCGCCCAGGGGATAGATCTTGTGAAGCCCCTGAAAACTTCAGACACGCTTGCCAGAGTTTACAGCGAAGTCCGCAAAGCGGCGGCGTTTGTCTCAGAAGACCGCCCCTTTACACCGGATATAGAGCGGGCCAAGGACCTGATTGCGGGGCCATTCTTCTCGCAGCTGCTCCCTGATCTGCTATCGAAAGGGAGCGCTGAAACTTGATGGAACTTTTCCGCTACATCCCCGGCGCGGGTCCACTTCTGGTCAATTTTCCACATTCCGGAACCTTTATTCCTGAAATCATCGCTGGCCGTATGACCAAAGAAGGCCTGGCCACCCCCGATGCCGATATCTATCTTGAACGCCTCTACGTTTTTTTAAGAACCTTGAAAATCCCGCACCTCTATGCCACCCACTCGCGCTATGTGGTGGATTTGAACCGGCCTCCCGATGATTCCAGGCTGTATCGGGGCACGTTCGGGACCGGCCTGTTTCCCGACATGACATTCAGAGGCCAGGCGATTTATAAAAAAGACGAGGAGTTTAAAGAGACCGAGCGCAAAGCCCGGATGGATGTCTATTATTGGCCCTATCACAACCGTCTCAAGGAGGAGCTGGAAAAGATCAAGGAGAAATTCGGATATTATCTCCTGTGGGACGCCCACTCGATCAAAAGCGAAGTTCCCAGCCTGTTCGAAGGGCGGCTCCCGGATTATAATTTTGGAACCAATAACAGGGCCGCCTGCAACCTGAACATGGAGCAGCCGTTCAAATCCCTTCTTTACCATCTGGGGGAGGGAAATGTGGTTTTTGACCAGCGTTTTATCGGCGGCTACATCACCCGGCACTACGGCAAACCAAAGGAAAAGCGCTATGCGCTCCAGCTTGAGCTATCACAAAGAACCTATATGGACGAACCAGCCGGAGAATATTCCCCCGAGAAATCTGTCCTGACCATGGCGTTGCTGCACCAGTTGATCACCACCTATCAAAAAACCATTATCATGTAGGACGCCAGTGGTTGAGCTGGAACAAAGAGCAAGATGGAAACCTGGGTAATCCAAAAATTCCGGTGGCTTTTGGCATTGGCCTGCTGATCGGAACGGAACGCGGCTGGAAACTGAGGGCCGCCCCGGAAGGATCCCGGGTTGCCGGAATAGGGTTGTTGCCTTTCCTTTAAAGAAGTTCCAGCGCCACCGCGGTTGCTTCACCGCCGCCGATGCAGAGACTGGCGACGCCCTTTTTAAGCCGATATTTTTTCAAGGCCGCCAGCAGCGTCACCGAAATCCGCGCCCCCGAAGCGCCGATCGGATGGCCGAGCGCACAGGCGCCGCCGTGGACGTTGACCTTGGCGTGATCCAGCGAAAGCTCTTTCATCGCCGCCATCGCAACCACCGCAAAGGCCTCGTTGATCTCAAACAAATCGACCTCATCCTTTTTCCAGCCGATGGCCTTCAGAAGTTTCGTAACAGCGCCGATCGGGGCAGTGGTGAACCAGGCCGGCTCCTGGGCATGGGAAGCGTGTGCGTGGATGACCGCCAGCGGTTTTAAACCCCTCTCTTCCGCGACCGAGGCCCGGGTCATGACCAGCGCCGCGGCGCCATCGGATATCGATGACGAATTGGCCGCCGTCACCGTCCCATCTTTCCTGAATGCCGGACGCAGCTGCGGGATTTTTTCCGGCCTGGCCTTGCCGGGCTGTTCGTCGATGGTGACCTCGACCTCCGCTTTGCGGGTCTTAACAATTACCGGGGTGATTTCTTCTGCAAAGCTGCCGTCTTCGGTGGCCTGATTGGCGCGCCGCAGGGATTCGATGGCGTATTGGTCCTGGGCCTTACGGGTAAACTGGTATTTATCGGCGGTTTCCTCGGCAAAGGTCCCCATCAGGCGGCCCTGGTCGTAGGCGTCCTCAAGACCATCCAGGAACATGCTATCCTGGATGGCGCCGTGGCCGAGACGCATCCCGGCGCGAGCTTTGGGCAAAAGGTAGGGGGCATTGGTCATGCTCTCCATGCCGCCGGCGACAATAATGTCGCCTGATCCCGCCCTCAGCGCGTCAAAGGCCATCATCATGGTTTTCATTCCAGAGCCGCACATTTTGTTGACCGTGGAGGCGGGCACACTCAAGGGAAGCCCTGCGCCGATCGAGGCTTGCCGGGCCGGGGCCTGGCCCTGGCCAGCGGCCAGGACACATCCCATCAGCACTTCATCGATGTCCTCAGGCTTGAGCCCGGCCCGCTCAACCGCCGCCCGGATTGCCACAGCGCCCAGTTCGGGGGCTGTTACAGTTTGAAAATCCCCCATAAAACCGCCTATCGGCGTACGCGCCGCGCCAGCAATAACAATAGGATCATGTGCCATAAAGGACTCCTTAACCATTCATTTATAGACTCCAGAATCAGTCCTGGTTTTGCTGGCGCGATTTTAAAGTTTTGACCGGCAAAAGGCAACCGCTTCGTCAAGTTGGAAGGAAACCGGAAGGGGCCGCTTTGAGACACATGGGAATTGGTTTTTTCGCAGGAGCGCTGTTAGGCGGCGCGGTTGGTTTATTGACGATCGAGGCGCCGGTTTTCGGGGCTATGGTTGGGGGGTTTGCGGGCCTGGCGATGGGCTATTTGATACAACGCGTTGAAATTTAAAAACCCTCCCTGTTCCAATCTCAGCCTTTCTGCTATAGTTTTTTCATGCTTGACCGCACCCTTCAGCCGCTGGTGGTTTCGATCCTGGATGTTCCGGGCCGAATGCTTGGCGCCCGCGGGGTGGAAAGCGACTGGATCACGCTTGGCGGCTTTGTTTTGGGCCTGGCCGGGGCCGCGGCGATTGCCCTCGGGGCCTATGACGCCGCCCTTGTCCTGGTTTTGCTCAACCGCCTGGCCGACGGTCTTGACGGGGCGGTCGCCCGGGCCTCAGGGGTGAGTGATTTCGGCCGTTATCTTGACATCGTGTTTAATTTCATTTTTTACGCCGCGTTTGCCCTCGGCTTTGCCTTTGCCGATCCAGAACTGGCCCTGACCTCGGCAATCCTGATTTTTTCCTTTCTTGGCCTGGGCGGAACGGTTTTGGCGTATGCCATTGTCGCCCAAGGAGCGGGGCTGGAGGCTGACGCCGCAGGCAATCTTTGGGTGGATAGCCTGTCCGAACTGGTAGGAACCTCTGAAACCACCATGGCGCTGATTCTAATGGCTCTGCTGCCGGCTTATTTCGGGGCTATTGCCCTTGTTTTCGCCCTGTTGTGCATGGTCACCACGGTCTTCCGGATTGTCCGGGCCTGGCTTGTGCTGAGATAGCGAATAAGGCACGTAATAGTAGTATTTTTTACTGTATAGTTGTATAGGAAATACCCTATTCCTGATCGAATCAGATCACAAATTCCGCCCCACCCAGATCACCTGGCCGATAATATTGACCTCGGAGGGCTTACAGTCAGGCCAGGTTTCATAAAGCGGGTTATCACTTTTAATCGCCAGAAGGCCGGTTGACGGATTAACCGAAATCCGTTTCACGCTGAGCGTATCGTCGTTGCGAATGACATAAATTCCATCCCGCTTGAGGGCTGTTTCAAGGGTGTCGACCAGAATGCAGTCACCGTCTGAAAGGGTCGGTGTCATGGAGTCCCCACAGACCTTCAAAATTGATAAATTATCCGGGTTGCTCTGGGTCAGCGAATTTATAAAGCGGTTTTGGAACGGCATGAAATTATCCGTCCATTCGCGTTCGACAAATGCCCCGAAACCCGCACTGGCGCTGATATCATAGCTGGGAATCATGACGATCCCGTCATCTCCGAAATCAGAGAAGCCGGGGCTGTGGGCAGACCCTGGCTGGCCCTGGAAGGGGCTCCCCAGCTCCCACTCCGGGACCTTGAAATAGCGCGCTATGGTGCGCCGGTCTTCTTCCTTCAGGCGCTTTGGAATTCCCCGCTGGATGAATTGCTGAATGTAGGCATGGTTTTTTCCTATCAGGGCGGAAATTGATGAATAATCATCCTCCCTACTTTGCTGGACCAAGCTGTCCAGACGCTCTCGCACGGTTTTGTTTGGCAACATTTTGCCCCTCCCGGATAAGTTTGTTTAGCTTTTTTAGTCTAACAATAGGAATTTCATTTGACAATAGGAATATTCCTATTGTAAGCATGTTACCATAGGTAGAAAAAGTTAAGTATTTAATTTTAGTATTTTGGCAATTTCTGGAACTGGGAATATGGCATGACGACTGACCTGAGGCATCGGGTTTCAAAACCCATCAGCAGACTGGCCAAAACCGGGGCTTTAAGCCCGGCCGAGGTCCGTGCCGCCCGGTTGATTGAAGAGGCGGTGATCTCAATCCTGACCCAGGATATCCACTCCAGCGGGATTGCCGAGCGGGGGCTTGCCAGGGGGAATACCGGGCCGGGTTTTGAAGACCAGTTTCTCAGGCGCCATGACGTCCGCCAAAGCTATTACGGGTGGGTAGAACAAATGGGGGCAAATCAACTGCCCGCCGGGCCGGTTCTGGCTGTGATCATTGATGGCCGGGCCCTGACGGAGGTTGACCGGACCTGGAAAAAACGAAAAGGCTGGACCCGGGGAAAACTGATTTCCGGCCTCAGGTTGTTTATTGAAATCGAAAGCCAGGAACGGGAGGAAAGAAACCGCTTGACGGCGTAACGATCAAAAAGTACCATATTGGTTAAATACAACACTTTATTTACCAAACGTCCGGTTTAGGATTCTTTCCTGCCGGGCGTTTTTATTTTTTAACTTTAAATCATTGAAAGGAAATAAAATGAGTGCAGATGCCACCTGGCCCCTGCAAAAGGGGCTTTTGGGCCATTTAAGGACTGACTTGAGCTTGAAAAAACATCTTGGGAAACCCATCAGGATTTATGACCAGCAGGAAAAAGGCGGGGGCTATCCCTACCTGGTGCTTGGAGACAGTCATACCAGGGCCTGGTCCAGCGCCACATTTGACGGCCAGGAGCATGACATTATCCTGAATTTGTGGACCAGCGGTGGCGGCAGTGCGGCCTCGAAAGAAATCGCCGGCGCCGTAATAGACAGGCTTCACGATGCTGATTTTCCGATTCCCGGACACGCCCTGGTAGATATGCAATTTGCCTCCTCTGAAACCCGTTACCGGGAAGACCGGGGTTTGTTCCACTGCCGCCTGACTTTCAAGGCCCTGACGGTTTCAGATTTAGTCCAGGGTTTGGTTATTTTTTGGGAAATGGGGAAAACGGGAAGGGCAGCTTATCGCTGGCAAACCCCATAAAGCTGAAAATTTCGAAAATATAGGTACTGACCTTGCCAGTAAAGGCTTTCAATCCCCGGTTCGGTTGATCTTTGATAAAGTATAAAACGTATTGGATGGCGGCCAGCACAAAGTAGCCCAAGACGATAAAATAGAGCAAAAACCCGAACAGAACGATCGCCAGCAGGCGGAAAATCTTTTCCTCCAGGTTTATCTCCTTATTCTCATCCCGGCGGGCGCCTCGCGCAGGGGATGTTCCGGTTTTTGGTGAGGAGCTCATAACACTGTCCTTTATACCCTCTAAATGAGACAAAAAGAGGAGTTTTCAAGGCCTTTTTATGAACACCCGGTGGTCGCGCCGCAGGTATCGCACTTCAGACATGTGCCGTTCCGGACCAG
>JADFFP010000195.1 GCA_022568115.1 Pseudomonadota bacterium
ATGGATTATGTAATAGAGAATGAATATTTAAAAGGACAGGCGAATTTAAAGAAAATTCTAGGAAAAATCCTTAAATCACCGAAGAAATAGCCCCCCCCCTAAAACAATAGAAAAGGCCGGGAGGGGGGGGCCGCCCGGCCTTTCCATCTCCGGCTCATAATTAGGGGGAGGGAGTCGAGCCGAAAATTTAATCAGAGAGTATTCTTAGTCAAACTTTAAATCATTAGAATCCTTAAGCGGCTTGCTTGCCTTTTTTGGATTTTTCCACTTTGGATTTGACGCCTTCCAGCACCGGCCCCGCCGTGCCGGCGGCGATCGGGATATCGCGGGGCTTTTTATGCTCGGGCACCTCGCGCATCAGCTCGATATGCAACAGGCCATTATCGAAGCTGGCGCCGGTCACCAGGATTTCACCGGCGAGCTGGAATTTCCGCTGGAACGCGCGGGTGGCGATGCCGCGGTGGATAAACTGGCGGTCTTCATCCTGTTCCGTCTCGGTAACCTTGCCGGAGACGGTCAGAAGCCCATCCTCCAGTGAGACCGAAATGTCAGCTAATCCGAACCCGGCCAGGGCCATGGTAATGCGGTAGTCGTCCTGGCCGTGTTTTTCAATATTGTAGGGAGGATAGGAACGCTCGGCCGCGTCAAATCCCTTGGCGGTTTTTTCCGCCATGCGGAACAGTTCATCAAAACCGATCGCGGATTGCATGAGGGGTGATAAATCAAATGGTCGCATCTTAAAATCCTCCTTTGGGAAGCGATTTTTAATATTACTTCGGCCCCCGTCCGGGCGGCCAAAGCGGTTTCAGCAGGACCCGAGTTTGGCGTCCTCATGAATTTATTTAATCAGCAATAACCGGTTTTCAAGGGGGATGCGGGAATAATTGTTTTAGCCGTTTATTTCCCGCAGCCGGGTGGTTTGCAAGGCGCCATCCGGAAGCCCGAAAATCTCACTGAACAAGGCCAGCACTACCGCTTCATCGAGGCCGGAAAGTTTGGTGAGGGCTTTAATCAGAGAGGAGGAAGGACGGGTGCCTCCCGCCGCCAAAGCCAACAGGAATTCCCGTAAATCTTTTTCATTGAAATGTGACAACCTATCTTCCCCAGGTGATAAATTTGGGGGAAACCTAAAGGATTGATTGGGTTGTGTCAAATGGCAAAGATACTCTTAAAAGAAAGTTGCCGGGATTAGTTTTTTGCCTTGCCAAATATTTCAGAAAGCTGGTCATAAAGCTTTTCATTCGATGCCAGGATACTTCCGGATTTGACCATGCCCTGGCCGCCATCCAGCTCTGAAACCAGGCCGCCGGCCTCGCGCACGATCAAAATTCCGGCGGCGATGTCCCAGGGCTTGAGCTGGGTTTCCCAGAAGCCGTCGTAGCGTCCGGCGGCGACGTAAGCGAGGTCCAATGAGGCCACTCCCCAGCGTCTGATGCCGGCCACTTTGGGCATAATCGCCAGCAATTCCTCCGAGAAGGCAGCGTGGTCCTTGCGTGACGCCCAGGGAATGCCAGTGGCCAGCAAGGCCTCGGCCATTTTGACCCGGGACGAGACCCGGATGCGCCGGTGGTTGACAAAAGCGCCTTCTCCCCTGGCCGCCCAGAACAGCTCATCGCGGATCGGATCAAGGATGATTGCGGCGATCAGCTCGCCTTGTTCCTCGAGCGCGATCGAGATCGCAAAGTGGGGCAGGCCGTGGAGGAAATTCAGGGTCCCGTCGAGCGGGTCGATGATCCAGCGCCTGGGGGCATCGGGCTTGCCGCGCACGCCTTGTTCTTCCATCAGAAAACCGATCTCCGGATGGCTGTGGGAGAGTTGCTCGAAAAGCGATGTTTCCACCTTCAGGTCGGCGGTCGAGACAAAATCAGACGGCCCCTTGTGGGAGACCTGAAGCTGTTCCACTTCGCCAAAGTCGCGCACCAGCGGCCGGGCGGCGCGAAACGCGGCCTTGGCCATGACGTTGATGATCGGCGGGCGGCGTGACATGCTAGGGCCTAGTCCGCGCGTTTGACGTAAGTGCCGTCGGCGGTGTTGACGATAATCCTGTCCCCGGCGCTGACAAACGGCGGCACCATGGTGCGCACCCCGTTGGCCAGTTTCGCCGGTTTGTTGGAGGAGGCCGCGGTCTGGCCCTTGACCACCGGTTCGGTCTCGGCCACCTCGAGGATTACGGTGTCGGCCAGCGATATGCCGATCGGGTTGCCCTGGTGCATTTCGATCATGACCTTCATGTCATCGTGCAGATATGCGGCGCTCTCGCCCAGGTCTTCCGCCGGCAGGGTGACCTGGTCAAAGGTTTCCAGGTCCATGAAGGTGTAGCTGTCGCCATCACCGTAGAGATACTGGTGCTCACGCTGTTCCAGGATCGCGCGCTCAACCGTTTGCGAGGCGCGGAAGCGTTCGTTCAGCTTGGTGCCGTCTTTCAGGGATTTCAGCTCCACCTGCATATAGGCGCCGCCCTTGCCGGGCTGGGTGTGCTGGATCTTGACCGCCCGCCACAGACCACCCCTGTGGTTGATGACGTTGCCGGGCCTGATCTGGTTGCCGTTAATCTTCATCTGCCTGGTCCTTCAAGGTATTGAAATAAGTGGGGGGCTTCTAACACCTCTTCGCCAGGCCTTCAATGCCAATCATGCGAATCACCGGGGGCTGTGCTTTTCCATAAGTGCATTGAACGCCTTGACCGCTTCAGCGGGGCCTCCCGGGTGGTCCCAGACGGCGCTGGAGACCGCCAGGAAATGAGCCCCGGCCTTGATCAGCGGGAGGCAGTTCTGAGGCGTGATGCCGCCGACCGCGAGGCATGGGATTTCGGCGACCTCCGACCACCAGGTAAGCAGGTCCGGTTTGGCGGCAAATTCAGCCTTTTTGGTTTTGCTCGGGAAAAAGGCCCCGAAGGCGACGTAATCGGCCCCGGCATCGCCGGCCAGGAAGGCCAGATGGCGGCTGTCATGGCAGGTAACCCCGATCATGGCGCCAAAGTCAAGCTGGGTGCGGGCATCCTCGACCGCACCGTCATCCTGGCCGAGGTGCACCCCGTCGGCGCCTGCATCCCGCGCCAGTCCGGGGTTGTCGTTCAGCAGAAACGGGACGTCATGCTTGCGGCAAACCGGCAGCAGCACTTCCGAAGCCTTGAATATATCCTCATCTCCACACCCCTTGAGGCGCAGCTGAAAACAGGCCACGTCGCCGGCTGAAAGCGCAGCCTCAAGGTCACGGGCGAAAGCGCCTGCGTCGATCTTTGCCGGGCTAATCAGGTAAAGCCGGCAGCGGTGTTCTGGAGTTGTCATTCCTAAAGTGAGGCTGGCCCAAAGTGAGGCTAAATCTGGGCAGCCTCGTTTTCCAGTGACGGTTGCCATTTTCCGCTGGTCGCCAGCCCGTTCATCCGGGCGCGGTGGGCGAACGCGGCTTGGGCCGCCGGGATATTTACGTTGTCGCCGCCCCAAACCTTGAGCGGGGCGGTCTGCAGGGCGCGGCCATAGGAATAGCTCAAGCGCC
>JADFFP010000196.1 GCA_022568115.1 Pseudomonadota bacterium
TTGTTTAAGCTTGTCCATCTAGCTGGTAATTCTTGCCATTTATCTTTATATAATTCTAACTGTTTTTTTATATCATTTGGTAAGTTTATAGCAATAAAAATGCGGTGTTTTTTATTCATAATACTGGATTTATTCTAACAAAATAATCACAATATCTCAACCGAGTCTCTTTTTTTATTTGAATTTTAGTAGTAAATGATGTTAAGGTAAAATAATCAATTAAATATCTGATGGCATTTTTGTTTCCCTCAAAGGCGGCTTCTTCCATATGAGAGAATGAATATGAAAATTCCCAATCGCAATCCAAAAAGGGGTTTAATACCATCCGTTGGGCACAAATATCCTTGTCCATTCCCCACAGCGGGGCTAGATACTTCGCCTCTTGATTATTAAAGTATTCCCCCGCGTTTATCATCAGGGCTAAAGCAGTTTCTATATCCTGGTCATACTCCCCTTTACCCTCAAGCAGGTTTTTAGAAATTCCCACTAATTCTTCCCCGTTGTTCTTTTCCAAACTTTCTAACCACCGAATTTTTTCTATCAGCGGTTCGGGCAGTTCCCAGGGACCGGTTTCGGTTAAGGCAAAAGCCATCCACATCTGGCGAATGGTTAAGCCCCAGATTTTATAATCGATTGTGTCAGTCGCATCGAAGAAAGGATCATCCATTCCTTCACCAAAAAAAGCTGACGCCTCCCATAAAACAGCTTTTTGGAACAGGTTCTTGGTTCGTGTATCATTTTTCGAAACATCTTCACCCTTCCAGTACATGGATCCCAATCTCGCTGCGGACCTGGAACTCCTTACCCCTTCATCAATTATTTCAAGATAAATTTCAGCCGCCTTAATTGGATCTTTTTCAACGCAAATACCTTGCTGATAAAAAATGCCCATCAATTCATTTTCCGAATACCAGGTAACAGGAGCCCTTTGTTTCAGGTATTTCCAGACTTCTTCACAATTCCCTTCCTGAATATTTTTTACAAATAAAAACATCCTCATTTCATAATCTTTATATTCTCTATCCATTTCATCAAAATCATATTGTGCCAGAATCTCATCCGCCAAATTTGGAATATCAACATATTCTTCAAACATTATCTTTTTGGTAATTCCTTTATAGCTGACACCGTTTTGATAATCGGTCTCCAATAAACAGACAAAATCATCCCCACATTCAATTTTCGAACAATCGGCCAGCCCCAAAAGGCTGATCGCCAGAAATATACCAGCAAATGTTTTCAACGGTGTGAACATGAAATAAATCCTTCTTTTAAAAGGTTAAAACACTTTAGCCCGCTTTCATAGCAGGGGTCAAAAAATTGAAGCCCGGGACATGTTATGTTCTTTATTTGTTCTTTACCTGTGATATCATCCCGAAATGCGTAACTTTTCCGGAAACCGGGACCGGTCTGGCGCCCTGGTCCGCAAAGATCAACGGCGCGGGCGGGCGGCGCTCAGCAACGCCTCCGGGCGGTTCGAGGTCCGCGTCCGCGAGAACTTTGACGACGGCTGGAACCACAGTGATGAAATTAAACCCATAAAAACCCAAGTGTTCCGCGAGGCATCAAAGCGGATTATTACCACCAACAAGTCGCCGGATATTCCCTTTGACCGTTCGATCAACCCCTACCGGGGGTGCGAGCACGGTTGCATTTACTGTTTCGCCCGGCCTTCCCATGCCTATATCGGCCTTTCCTCCGGGCTTGATTTCGAAACCAAGCTGTTCGCCAAGCCCGATGCCGCCAAACTTCTGGAACGTGAACTCAGAAACCCCAACTACCGGTGCCAGGTGCTGGCGATCGGCACCAACACCGACCCCTACCAGCCGATCGAGCGGAAATGGCGCATCATGCGGCAAATCCTGGAGGTGCTGGAAGCTTATTCCCACCCGGTCTCGATCGTCACCAAGGGGCACCTGGTGACCCGTGATATCGATATCCTCGGGAGGATGGCGGAGCGGAACCTGGCCCATGTCGCGCTGTCGGTGACCACCCTTGACCACAAGCTGGCCAGAAACATGGAACCGCGCGCCTCAACCCCGAAAAGAAGACTGGCGGCGATCCGCAAGCTGACCGAAGCCGGCATCCCGGCCAGCGTGATGGTGGCCCCGATCATCCCGGCGCTCAACGATCATGAGATTGAAGCGATCCTGGAAGCGGCCTCCGCCAATGGCGCCAGGGGGGCGGCGTTTATTTTCATGCGCCTGCCGTATGAGATCAAGGATTTGTTCCGCGAGTGGCTGGAGGAAAATTACCCGGACCGGGCGGCACGGGTTTTACACCATATCCGCGCCCTTAAAGGGGGCCGTTACAATAACCCTGATTTCCACGAGCGCTTCAAGGGCCACGGAGAATATGCCCATTTGATCCGCCAGCGCTTCGATAAGGCCTGCCGGCGTCTGAGGCTGGATGAGCATATCCCGGCGCTTGATTCTACGCTCTTTTATCCCCCGGCGCTCAAGGGCGAACAGTTCGATTTTTTTAGCTAGGTAAGATATTTCGCGACGTCGCTCAGGCAGGCAATATCAACCACCGCCTCAGGGGTGAGTTCCCTGCCGATCTTTTCTTCCATCGCCATGATCAGGCGCATGTGCGAGAGGCTGTCCCAGCCGTCAAAATTCGTGACCGAGGCATCGTCGGGAATTTCATGCGGCTGGCGCTGGCTGGCCCCGGCCAGAAGGGCTTTTGCGTTTATCAAATCCTGAGCGCTCATAACTTGCCCGCCTTTCGCATTTCCAGCCAATCTTCTTTCAACAGGCCGAAATGATAGGCGTCCACCCGGCCGCCGAAGGGGGAGATCAGATGTTCCCTGACCACTGCTTCAGGGGTAAAACCCATTGCCTTGTAGTTAAAAATGGAGGGCAGGTTGCGGCCGTGAATTTCACCTTCCACCTTTTCCATCCCGAGCGTGTTGAATATAAACGGCAGCAGGCGCGCGCACACCTCCAAGGTGACACCCTTGCCCCACCACGATTTGTCGCCAATACAGATATTGGTCAGGGCGACTTTTTTAGTGTAATTCGGCCAGATGGCAAAAAAGCCGATGATCTTCTTGGTCTGTTTTTCAAAAATCCCGAGATGAAATTTTTTGCGGTTGTCAAAAGTTTCGATGTGCTGGGCCGCCCTTTGCTGGTCCCACCCCCTTGGTTTAAAGTTGAAACCCTTCTGGATTTCCGCATCGTTCCACCAGCTGGTATAGATCGGGCCAGCGTCTTTCGCCGAAAGCGAACGGATAATAAAACGCTCGCTTTGCGTTATCAGTGGTTTTCCAGGCTCCCACGTCATAGGCCGTACCTTTCCTGCCATTCCCTTTTCAGCAGCCCATATAAGTGAATATCGAGGCGTTTTCCGCCCGGGCCGATGCCCTGTTTGCGCAAGGTGCCCTCCTTTTTGAAGCCCAGTTTATCGTAAATGGCCATCGAGGCCCGGTTGTCGCCTCTGATCTCGCCCTCAATTTTCTCGATTCCCATTTCCTCAAACCGGATTTTCATGGCAGCTATGGCCATCTTAGTGGCTGTGCCCTTTCTCCAGAGGGATTTGTCGCCGATTAAGAGGTTTGCCTTGGAAAC
>JADFFP010000197.1 GCA_022568115.1 Pseudomonadota bacterium
CCAGAAAGACCTTGAGCGGGTCAAAAAAGCATACAAATCGCACGGGATCGCGGCCGAGGTGTTTCCCTTTATCCAGGATATCCCGGGAAGGCTTCTGTGGGCGCACCTGGTGATCGGCCGGGCCGGAGCCAGCACCCTGTTTGAACTGACGGCGGCCGGGCGGCCTTCCATCCTGGTGCCGTTTCCCTCCGCCATGGATGATCACCAAAGCGCCAATGCCGCCTTCCTTAAAGGCGCCGGGGCCGCTTGGGTGTTTGCTGAAAAAGAGTTCACATCCCCGGCTCTTGCCAAGCTGGTGCAGCGGCTGGTGGTCAACCAAACCCTGTTGAAAGCGGCGGCTGGGGCCGCGCTCGGCATTGGCAGGCCCGAAGCTGCCGAGCGGCTGGCCGACCTGGTGGAAGATATGGTTCTGACCAGGCGGGAGCGGGTTGAGATGAAAAAACCCGGGAAAAAATCAAACCGGGGAAACCCCGGTGGGCTGCAAAGGATGATGGCATGAGACAGGTTCCCTTTGACATAGGCCTGGTGCATTTCACTGGAATTGGCGGCATCGGCATGTCGGGCATCGCCGAGGTCATGCACAATCTCGGCTACCGGGTCCAGGGCAGCGATGTTGCTGAAAATTCCAATGTCATGCGCCTGAAGAAAATGGGAATTGCGGTGATGATTGGCCATCGGCCGGGGAATGTCAAAAACGCCAATGCGCTGGTAATTTCCTCCGCCATCCCGAAAGACAACCCGGAAATCCTGGCCGCCGCCGAGAAAATGATCCCGATTGTTCCGAGGGCGGAAATGCTGGCCGAGCTGATGCGCCTGAAATGGTGTGTTTCGGTGGCCGGCACCCATGGCAAGACCACCACCACTTCAATGATCGCCAGCGTCCTGGACGCCGGGGGTATCGACCCGACCGTGATCAACGGCGGTATTATCAACGCTTATGGCACCAGTGCCCGGATCGGCCAGGGCGAGTGGATGGTGGTTGAAGCCGATGAAAGCGACGGCACCTTTGTGCGTCTGCCCGCGACCATTGCGATTGTCACCAGTATTGATCCGGAGCATCTGGATTATTACGGCACCTTCGAGAAGGAAAAGGAAGCCTTCCTGAGCTTTGTCGAAAAGGTTCCTTTCTACGGAGTGGTGGTGCTGTGCATCGATCATCCGGAAGTCCAGGCGCTGATTCCCAAGGTTTCCGGACGGAAAATTATAACCTACGGGTTTTCCCCCCAGGCCGACCTCAGGGTGAAACATCTGGGGGTCAAGGGGGGACGCTCCATCTTTGATGTGATGTGCAGCGGCCGGCTGCGCGGCGGGGCCCGGACCTTCAAGGGCATAACCCTCAATATGCCCGGCCGTTACAATGTCCAGAACGCCGCCGCGGCGATTGCCACCGGCCTGGAAATGGGGGTTGATGAGGCGGCCATCCGCAAGGCATTCGAGATGTTTGGCGGGGTTAAACGGCGCTTTACCCGGGTCGGCACGATTGACGGCGTCACCATTATTGATGATTACGCCCATCACCCGGTGGAGATTTCCGCGGCGCTTCAGGCCGCCCGCGAGATTGCCCAAGGCAGGATCATCGCGGTCGTACAGCTGCACCGTTATTCCCGGCTGGCCAACCTGTTTGAAGAGTTTTGCTCGGCCTTCAACGATGCCGATGAGGTGGTGGTCACCCCGATCTTCGAGGCCGGTGAAGCGCCGATTGCCGGTATCACCCATGAAAAATTTGCCGCCGCTCTGAAAAAACACGGCCACAAACATGTCCACACCATCGAGGGCGAGAAAGACCTGGCCCCGCTGCTGTCAAAAATCACCAGGAATAAAGACATGGTGGTTTGTCTCGGCGCCGGCAGCATTACCGCCTGGGCCAACGCCTTGCCTGAAAAAATGGCGGAAAGGGGGGTGGCATGATCCCGGCCCGGAACATCACCCTGCTGGATACCTTGCCCAAGGTTGCGGGCGGGTATACCGGGCAGGCGCCGCTCGCCAACCTGGTCTGGTTCAGGACCGGCGGCCCGGCCGAGGTTCTGTTCCGCCCCAGGGACGAGGCGGATTTGAAAACCTTCCTGAAAAATCTGGACGCAGATGTTCCGGTGACCGTGATCGGGGTCGGCTCGAATTTGCTGGTCCGCGACCGGGGCGTCAGGGGGGTCGTGATCAAACTTGGAAAACCCTTTGGAAACATAGAGATAGAGGACAATCTTATCACCGCCGGCGCTGGCGCCACGGATCTCGCGGTGGCCCACAGCGCGCTTGCAGCCTCGCTTACAGGGCTTGAGTTCATGCGGGGCATTCCGGGGACAGTTGGTGGCGCTTTACGGACGAATGCGGGCGCTTACGGGACTGAAATCAGCGATATTTTCCAATCTGCAACCGCTTTTGACCGGGACGGCGAAGTCCACACCCTTTCAGCGTCAGATATGGGCTTTTGGTATCGGGGCAGCAAGGTCCCGGCGGACTGGATTTTCACCTCCGCGACCTTCCGCGGAACCCCGGGGGATGAGAAAACCATCAAGGCAAAAATGGATCAGATTCAAATGACCCGGGAAGCGACCCAGCCGATGCGGGTCAGGACCGGGGGCAGTACCTTCAAGAACCCGGAAGGGATCAAAGCCTGGCGGCTGATTGACCAGGCCGGGTGCCGGGGTCTTGAGGTCGGTGGCGCCAGAGTGTCGGAAAAACACTGCAATTTCCTGATCAATACCGGCCCGGCTTGCTCTGCGGACCTGGAGGCTTTGGGTGAGGAGGTGCGCCGCCGGGTCAAGCAATCGGCGGGGGTAACGCTGGAATGGGAAATCGAGAGGATAGGGGAGCGTTAAGGTGACAACCAGCGCACAAATCAGGCTTATGAATAAGCGCGGGCAGGGAACTTTCAGCTTCACCCGCCCGGCCAGGGTTGCTCCGCCGCCGGCCCGCAGACGTCCGCGCCGCGGCCGCATCCGGCTGGTTTTGAAACAGCTGGCCCTGCTGGTGTTCCTGACCTCCGTGCCGGCCTTGGGCTGGGCCTGGCACCAGGGCCATGCCGGGACCTGGTGGCAAGGTGTCGATATGCGGATTACCGCGGCCACCGTTGAGGCCGGATTTGCGCTCGAGCGGGTGCGCGCCGAAGGCCAGGTCAGAACCTCGGACGCAGCCATGCTCGAGGCGCTTGGACTGAAGGTGAAAGAGCCCATGTACGGCCTGGATATGAGCGCCCTGAAAAGCCGCATCGAGGCCCTGCCGTGGGTCCGGGAAGCGGTGGTCAGCCGCGAGCTGCCGGACACCCTGAAGGTCTGGGTAAAAGAGCGCACCCCGTTTGCCCGCTGGCAAATTGGCGGGCAGCTGATGCTGATCGATGAAACCGCGGCGGTAATCGCCGGGTCCGACCTGAAAGAATTTTCGCGCCTGCCCTTTATCGTCGGTCCCGGAGCTCCGGCGGCGGCGGCGGAGCTGTTCAGCGTTCTGGCGTCCGAACCTGAGCTTTCGGCGCGGGTGGTTTCGGCGATCCGGGTTGGCGACCGGCGCTGGGATCTGGAATTTGACAACGGCATGCGCCTCAAGCTCCCGGAGCAGAGCAAAACCCATGGCCCCG
>JADFFP010000198.1 GCA_022568115.1 Pseudomonadota bacterium
TACCACGTTGTTCTCTCCCAATAGAGCGGAGCTGATCTTGATGCGAACCGGGTAACCCGTCGAGGCATCGGCCCAAACCTCGTACTGCCGGCCGTTTTCCCGGGCCAGAAATCCTTTTCCGCGCCATTGGTCAAGTAAATGATTGTGACGTTTTCGTTGTCACTTTCCCGAAAATAATGGCGGACATCAACCCGATTGCCACCCCCGTGGCCAACGACAGTTATTCCATCGTACCGGGAATATTCCCAGCCGTTAGCGAAACCGGCTACTGTACCATCATCAAGATTGAGAGGTTGCCACATGGAATCCATCGTCTCTGGGGAAATAAATTTGCCCTTGAGAAGTGCACCAAACCACAATGCAAGATCAAACGCAGTACTATTGAGGCCAGAACTTGCAAACATATAATCAGGCTGGTCAATGGGGCCATTTCGCCTAAGTCCCGTTGGTGTTGAACGGTAGGTAGTCGCGCGATCAGGTATAACAGCATACTCACCACCGTACCGGGTGTTCTCAAGTTTTATTTTATCTATCATCCGCGTTGTTACAACCGAAAGAAAGTCTAGACCTGTGACTTCTTCTATGATCATTTTCAGTAACAGATAATTTGTCTGATTGTAACGAGTTGCGCTGCCGGTCTTGAATTCCAGAGCCTTGTTCGCCACTGATTGGAGTGCATCAAGCAAGGTCTTAGGTGTTGGATTAGGCCATCTATAGTATTCCGGCAAACCCGAAATGTGGGACATTACCTGGCGTACTGTAATTTGTTTCCATGTTTCAGGTAGATCTGTAAGGTAACGACCAATCGGGGCGTCAAGTTCGATCTTATTCGATTCGACCAACTGCATCATAGTTACATGAACGAACAACTTTGCTAATGAAAAAACTTGGTAGACAGTCTTTTCAGTTGCTTTAACGTTAAGCTCAAGGCTCGCAAGTCCCCCGGCCCCTATGTACACAAGGGTTCCATTTTTGAGAATTGCAACTGAATGCCCGATTATTCCATATTTCTCTTTTTCCACATCCAAATAGTTATTAATTCTGTCCAGGATCTCCTTAGGAAGCGAGTTTTGTGCTACCGCGGGTTGACCTAAACCAGTTATCAAAAAGCTTCCTGTAAGTAACAAAATTGCTATTTTCTTAAACATTATCAAAACTTTCTCTCTTAACTTTTTTGAAAATTCAATTTGATCTAGCGATATGAAATTACCAGGTTCCGGTATTTTTCATGGATGCCCAGGGTTCTTTGACGGGGAGCGGTTTGCCCTTTTGCAGCAGCTCGATCGAGATGCCGTCGGGGGATTTGATGAACGCCATCCAGCCGTCGCGGGGCGGCCGGTTGATGACGACGCCGGCGTCCATCAGCCGCTGGCAGATGGCATAGATATCCTCCACCTGGTAGGCGAGGTGGCCGAAATTGCGCCCACCGGTATATTCTTCTTCGTCCCAGTTGTAGGTCAGCTCCACCTGCGCTTCCTGATCGCCGGGGGCGGCCAGGAACACCAGGGTAAAACGCCCGGCCGGGACGTCTTTCCTGGCAACTTCGGTCAGACCCAATTTATTGCAGTAAAAATCGAGCGAGGCCTCCAGATCATTTACGCGCACCATGGTGTGAAGGTATTTCATAGTCCAGGACCCTAGTTTGAAAAGACAGCACTCATTAGCGCTTCCAGGTGGCGCTTGTCCACCTCATTAAAGGAAGCGGGTTCGATCGAATCGACGTCGAATACAGCAATCAGGGCGCCGGACTTGTCAAAAACCGGAACAACGATTTCCGAGTTTGATTTGACATCGCAGGCAATGTGGTTGGAAAAGGCATGGACGTCCTCGACCACCTGGGTTTCAGCCTTGGCGGCCGCTGCCCCGCATACCCCCTGGCCGAAAGGAATGCGCAGGCACCCGAGCGTTCCCTGGTAGGGGCCGACCACCAGTTCACCAGCCTTCAATGGGTCCACCAGGTAAAACCCGGTCCAGTAAAAAGCGGGAAAGGCGCCGGCCAACAGACAATTGACGGTCGCCATTCGCGCGGTCAGGTTGTCTTCCCCTGCCAGCACCGAGAGGATCTCTTTCGAGACCCGCTGGTAGGTTAGTTGTTTGGTGGAATTGTCCATGGATTTACTGTGATTCACTGTGATTCACTGTGGTTTGGCGTTTACAGGTTATCAATCTCATCGGCAAGTTTGGTCTTTTTGTCGGTGACAATTTTTTCCAGCACGGTGACCCGTCCCTCAAGTTTTTCCAGACTTTCCAAACGCGCCAGGGTTTCTTCGTCCAGACTAGCGGCGTGTTTTGCCTGTTTGGACAAAACCGCTTGCCTGATAATGCCGCCGACAACCACAATTGAAACCAGGGCGATGATAAATTCGTAGGTTTCCATATTCGGCTCCCCCCTTCAGTAGGTATTGTAAGACTTAAGTGTTAATCGGAAAAACTCAAGGGTAAAGAAGCGCCTTTGCCGCCTCCAGGGCGCGCTCCGCACTGGCCTTGCCGGCCCCGGTTTTGGCGGCGACGGCGGTTGCTCCCTCGGTCAGCAGCAGCAAATGTTCAGCCGGGCAGGGGAGCGGACAATCCTCAAGGTTTTCCGCCAGCCCTTCCAGCACCGAAAACAGCTTTCTGGTGTGACTTGCGGCCGCTTTGTGCGCCGGGTGTGAGGGGTCAGGAAACTCCAGCGTGGCGCGGGCGAAAAAACAGCCCCGGAAACCCTCCTCTTCGAACCAGGCGCCATAGGTCCCGAACAGGGCTTCCAGCGGGTCAGCGCCTTCCCTTTCTTGGCGCCTGGCCAGCTCACCCTCCAGCCAGGCGATGACCGTGCGGCTTTTCAGGCGCAGGACCGCCTCGATCAGCTCATCCTTGGAGGTGAAATTGTTATAAAGGGTCATCTTCGCCACGCCGGACTCGGCCAGGATCCGGTCGATGCCGGTGGCGTGGAACCCTCCCTGGCAAAACAGCTTCAGGGCGGTCTCGACCAGTTGCTCTCGCTTGCTCACAGCCATTGGTGAGTGATCCTTTCACTAATACTATACAAACCATTCTGTTCTTTTTCAAGCTCATCGGGTGGAATCCGAGCACGATCCAGTGGCCTCGAACTCGCCTGAAACCGCGCTCAAAGGCTAGCAGTGCGGTTTTTTGCCTTAATTGCTCGTTCCGTCCTGCCTGGGGCACCCCTCCGCGGCTCGAAAAATTGTCCAAAATATTTCAGGATCGACTTGAAATAGACAGACTAGTCGGTATGGTTAGTGCAGTGAATCGCCGAAACAACCTGCCGGGACTCGCCCGGCCCAACTGAAAGGACAAGACCATGCCACGCATCCAACCAATCGAACTCGACAAGGCCCAGCCCAAAGCCAAGGCATTACTCGAGGGCGTACACAAGTCCCTGGGCATCACGCCCAACATCATGGCCACCATGGCTCAGTCGCCGGCCACGCTCGAAGCCTACCTCGGCTTCGGCAAAGCACTGAGCGGCGCCAGCATCAGCCCGCAACTTCGCGAGCAGATCGCCCTCACCGTTGCCGGCGAGAACGCCTGCGGGTACTGCGCCTCGGCCCACACCGCGATC
>JADFFP010000199.1 GCA_022568115.1 Pseudomonadota bacterium
ACCCGGTAGGCCATAATGCGGTTTTCCAGAAGCTTCCCCCGCCACAGGCCGGCAAAGATGTTTTGCTCCTCCCACAACAGCCAGGCGCCGTCATGCCACTCAAGCGCGATCACCAGCGCCGGTTTCGGGGCGATCCCGACGTAGGCGATCGATTGCCGCCCCAGCAGCTGCTGGATCTTTCCGGCCTCAAAGGTAATGTTGAGGGTGGCGATATAGCGCACCTGGGAACGGCGCTCTTCAACCACTTCGATGCCGTGCACATAATCCGACGGCTTGGCCCCTTCCGGCAGATAAAACCGGTCCAGGTCCGCTTCCCCCATCAGGCGCCGCAACAGCATGCGAAAACCTTGCTCTTCCGCACTGTTAATGGCAATTGTCCGGGCCTGGGCGGCGGTCCGGGAACGGACATCAACCTCGATCCCGGTAACGGTAAAAAGACGCTCCATATCGCCGTCCTGGGCCAGTCCCCGGCCCGGTAATATGCTCAGCACAAAAACGCCCAGCAGAATAAGCAGTTTCAGGGTTTTGGGGGTGGCTTGCATAAATACTCCGGTTTATCGGGTTTTTCATATCAGGTCCGGCCCGGCGATGCCATAGCTATGCGCCGCGTCAGGCCAATTTTGGCCTTTTAGGGAAATTCCGTGACAAGATTAAGACCAGCTGGGCTTTTGTAATGTCGTTTTTTGCGATATCCCTATTGTCCAAACACCGGAAAACAGGCTAAGAGAGCGCCAACAAGGGGTCTGGGCCAAACAATGAGCAACAAAAAACCGCTTACATACAAGGACGCCGGGGTCAATATCAGCGCCGGGGAGGCCCTGGTTGAGGCGATTAAGCCGCTGGCGGCTTCCACAGCAAGGCCGGGCGCTGACGGCGCGTTGGGCGGGTTTGGCGCCTTGTTTGACCTGAAAGCCGCCGGCTTCCGGGATCCGGTGCTGGTGGCCGCCACCGACGGAGTTGGCTCCAAGCTCAAAATTGCCCTTGAGACCGGCGTTCTCGACACCATCGGCATCGACCTGGTGGCGATGTGCGTCAATGACCTGATCGTCCAGGGCGCGGAACCGCTGTTTTTCCTGGATTATTACGCCACCGGCAAGCTGGAAGTGAAAAAGGGCCGCGATATCGTCGCTGGCGTGGCCGAAGGCTGCCGCCAGGCCGGATGCGCCCTGATCGGCGGGGAAAGCGCGGAAATGCCCGGCCTTTACGCCGGACAGGACTTTGACCTGGCGGGATTTGCCATCGGCGCCGCGGAACGGGGCGCCCTGTTGGATTCCGCCAACGTCAAACCGGGCGATTCCATTTTGGGGCTGGGTTCTTCCGGGATCCACTCGAACGGCTTTTCGCTGGTCCGGAAAATAGTTGAAGAACATCAGCTAACCTATTCAAATATAAACGTTTTTGACGGTCACCAAGGAACCCTTGGCGAGACCTTGCTGACCCCAACCCGGATTTATGTCCGGGCGCTTCTGCCGCTCTTGAGGGAGGGTAAGATCAAGGCTTTGGCGCACATCACCGGCGGTGGTCTGGTGGAAAACATCCCCCGCACCCTGCCGCCCGGATGTCAGGCCCAGATTGACGCCGGCAGCTGGACCGTCCCGCCGGTCTTCCGCTGGCTGCGCCAGGCCACCGGGCTGTCCCCCTTTGAGCTGCTGCGCACTTTTAATTGCGGGATCGGCATGACCGTGGTGGTGAAAAAAGAGTTGGAGAATGAGGTTTTCAGCCACCTCGAGGCCGCCGGCGAGAAGGTTTACCGGATCGGCCAAGTGGTCAAAAGCGCCCAACCCAGGCCCCGGGCGGTCATCACCGGCAAAGGCGGGGCGCTCGGGTATAACCAGCCCTGGCAAGTCAAAACCGGCGAGGCTTTATAATGAAAAAGATGCGCGTTGCGGTCCTTCTTTCCGGGCGGGGCAGCAATATGGAAGCCCTGATCGAGGCTTGCCGCGATAAAGAATACCCGGCCGGGATTGTCCTGGTGATCTCAAGCCGGCCGGGGGCCAAGGGCCTGGAGTACGCCAAACGGGCGGGAATTAGCACCGAAGTGGTCGATCATACGGAATTTGAAAGCCGCGATGCCTTTGAGGAAGCAATCCATACGATTTTGAAAGAGACCAGGATCGAGCTGGTTTGCCTGGCCGGCTTCATGCGGGTCCTCAACCCCTCGTTCGTCAACCGCTGGCGCGACCGGATCCTGAATATTCACCCGTCCCTGCTGCCCGCCTTCAAAGGTCTGCACACCCATGAGCGGGTTCTCGAGGCAGGGGTGCGCTTTACCGGCTGTACGGTGCATATTGTCCGCCCGGAAATGGACGATGGCCCGATCATCATCCAGGCGGTGGTGCCGATCACCCCTGAGGACACCCCCGCCACCCTGGCCGCAAAGGTGCTGGAATTCGAGCATAAAATCTATCCCGAGGCGCTCAGCATGATGGCCCAGGGCCGGGCCCGGGTTTCCGGCAATTTGGTCTACATCAAGGGAAAAAAGGTCAAAGCCAAGGGGCTGATCAATCCGCCGCTTTAAAACGCAAGCGGTCAGCCGACGATCTCGTCCTGGCTAAAGAAAAATTCGATTTCTGTCCTGGCGTTGTCAGGGCTGTCCGAGCCATGGACCGAGTTGGCTTCGATGCTCTCCGCAAAGGTTTTGCGGATGGTGCCTTCAACCGCCAATGCGGGATCGGTGGCGCCCATTACTTTCCGGTTCAGCAAAACCGCGTCTTCCCCTTCCAGAACCTGGACCACCACCGGGCCGGAAGTCATGAACTTGACCAGGTCGCTGTAAAACGGACGCTCTTTGTGGACGGCATAAAAATCTTTCGCCCGGTCTTCACTGAGACGGAGGCGCTTCTGGGCGATAATGCGCAGCCCGGCCGCTTCCAGCAAGGCATTGATACTTCCGGTCAGATTGCGCCGGGTGGCGTCCGGCTTGATAATCGAGAGTGTTCTTTCAAGCGCCATTTTAGCAAGCTTTCCTGAGCGGTTAAATTTTGCAGGCTTATAGCGGCGCTTAACCGCTCCGTAAAGCCGGTTTATTTTTTCTGCCAGCCGCCGTTGTCGGTCTGGCTCCAGTAGGTCAGGTCATGGTCTTCATTTTTAAGGGTTTTCCATTGCTCCCTGGCCTTCGCCACCTGGTTTTCGGAATTGCCGTCAAAAACGAAAAAGACCCTTTTGAACTTATCAAGTCCGGCGGCCGGCGCACCCGGCAGGATAAAAAGGAATGCCGCACCGGCGGGATTGTCCTGACCCGCGGTCAGGAATACCGGCTGCTGCTCCGGTCTGGCTGATTTCGAGGTTCCGTGAGCCAGGAAAGAATCCGGATCAACCGACCAAAGCGCCGTGTCCATAAGCGGGACCTCCGCTTCCTCCGCCAGCCGCACCACCGCCCGCTCCCCGGCAGAAAGCGCTTTTTCCAGCAAACGCAGCAGCGCCCGCTCCATGGAATGGCGCTTGAGCTGATAAAAACTGATTTCGCTCATCCAGAACTTTCAAAATTGTCTTTGACATAGCGGTCCAGCAGCCGTACGC
>JADFFP010000200.1 GCA_022568115.1 Pseudomonadota bacterium
TAGAAAATGGATCCGATATTGTTCAGCTTGAAAAGCTAATGGATTTACAGGATCGATACGAAGCCAAAAACTCAAGAAAGGCTTTTTTCTCTGCATTGTCCGGCTTTCAGGCAGTATTGCCAGTTATTGAAAAAAATGGAAAAGCTGATGAAAGAGGCCGAGGATCCGGATACCGAACGGTACATGGCGCTCCATTTCGCGCTCGGCAAAGCCTATGATGATTCCAGCCAATACGACAAGGCATTCGAGCATTTCAGCCGCGGCACCAAGCTGAAACGCGCCAAGCTTGATTACAAGGAAAAGGAAACCGCCCAGTTTTTCGCCGACATCAAGGCGGCCTTCCCGGCGAGCGTTTTCAAGAACCGCCAGTGGGAAGGAGACCCGACGACAAAACCGGTCTTTATTCTTGGTATGCCGCGCTCCGGCTCAACCTTGACCGAACAGATCGTCTCCTCGCACCCGCAGGCCTTTGGCGCCGGGGAAATCAAAACCCTGGCGCGTTCAATCGGCCAGCTCCGGAGCAAGTTCCCGAACGTGCCGCGCTATCCTGCCATGATCGGCAAGATGAACCCCAGCCATTACAAGCTGATCAGCGACATGTACATGCAGTACATCAATGGCGTCGCTCCGGATTCCGAACGGGTCACCGACAAGATGCTCTCGAACTATTACTTCGTCGGGCTTTTGAACCTGCTGTTCCCGAATGCCAAGGTCATCAACATTGTCCGCAACCCGGTTGATACGTGTCTTAGCGCCTACACCAAGCTGTTTAAGGACGATATGCCGCATTCCTATGACCTGGGTGAAATGGGCCGCTATTATAAGCTGTACGAAGACATCATGGCCCACTGGCGAAAAGTGCTGCCGAAGGGCTACCTGATGGAACTCCACTATGAAGACATCGTCAATGATGTCGACAAGAAAGCGCGTGAGGTCATCGATTTTGTCGGCCTTGAGTGGGATGATTCCTGCGCTTCATTCCACAAGTCGAAACGCCCGATCAAGACCGCCAGCGTGGTCCAGGTCAGGAAGCCGGTTTACAAAACCTCGGTCAATCGCTGGAAGAATTACTCGAAACACTTGAAGCCGCTTCTCAAGGCTCTCGACTGGCCCCGGAAATAACTATTATAGACACGAATTTAAGGCCCTTTTCTTTTACCAGAGAGGGCCTTTTTCTTGTGCTGATTTAAATTTAATTGGCGCCCGTGTCCACCCCACTTGATTCTGCGGATTCTGTGAATCGTATTCAGAATTCCGGTCGGGCGCGGAAATCACAACATTTTGAAATAATCTTAAGTGTTCGTTTTTTTGGCAAAAAATTATAAAAAAGATCAAATCAGTATTATTTTGGAAAAAATGGTAAAAATTTTAGCAGATTTGTAATGAAATTTATTTTGAGTAGTGGTAGCAGATTGTCGCGAAATTATAAGTAAGTGGCCAATTGTACTTTAAGGAGGCGTGGGTGGGCGTTCACAAATCCTATCAAAATGGATCGAAAAAGAAGACGGCCGGGACCGAAGCGCCAACCCTTGCCGCTGGATAGAACAAATGATTAAAGCCAAAACGAAAAAACCACCGGGTACTAATATCAGCAAGCTACAAGAGCGCGAGACCTTCCTGGGCGCCATCATAGATGTCATGGTGGATGGGCTGATTGCGATCAATGTCCGGGGGAAAATCGTTTTTGCAAATCCGATGGCCATGAATATTTTCGGTTATGAAGAATCTGAGTTAATTAACCGGGATATCAGAACCCTAATGCCTGAAAAGGACGTAAAATTACATGAAAAAGCGGTCCAGCACTATCTGCAGACCGGGGAAAGTAACGTCTTTAGAAAGGGGCTCGTGGAAACACGGGGGTGCCACAAAAGCGGTAAAATTATCGATATGGAACTGGCGGTTGAGGAAGGCGAATATAACGGGCAACGGGTTTTTATCGGCTCCATACGCGATATTACCCAAAAAAAGAAAGTACAAGCCGAGGCCGAGGTTCTGGCCAGGCAGTACCGGATGCTGGCGGACTATGGCAACGACATTATATTCCTGCGTGATTCCAAGGCAAAGCTTCTTTACGTTTCACCCTCAACCAGGCGCCACCTTGACCGGGAGCCGGAGGAAATGTTGGGAAAAAACAAGCCATTGCTGCTGCGCGGCGATGACGCCAAAGAAGTTTGGGATGACTGGATCAAGACCGTTTACCAGGAGAAAAAGTATTACCACTCGCGTCTTCAGCTCGCCCACAAGGACGGCCACGTAGTCTGGTTTGATGCAATTTCCGAACCACAATCCTGGATGAAAAAGGAAATCTGGTGGCAGCGGTCACGGCTTGCAGGAACCTCACAGAACAGATGGAAGCCGAGGATGAAAAAGCGCGCTTTGGGAGGATCCTTGAAGACAGCCTCAATGAAATTTATGTCTTTGACGACAAAACTCTGAACTTCACCTTCGTCAACCGGGGGGCGCGGAAAAACCTTGGTTATTCCCAACAGGAACTCCACAAAATTACTCCCCTGGAAATCAAGCCTGAGTTCAACAAGGAAGACTTTCAAAAATTACTGGAACCCCTGCGCACTGGTGAAAAGGAGAAATTAAATTTTGAAACCATTCATTTGCGCAAAGACGGCTCGACCTACCATGTCGAGGTTTTCCTCCAGCTTTCCCACACCGGGGAAAAACCTCAATTTGTTGCTATTACTGAGGACATAACAGAGAAAAAGAAAGCCGCCGAACAACTTCGCCAGTCCCAGAAAATGGAGGCGGTCGGCCAGCTCACCGGCGGCATCGCCCACGATTTCAACAACCTGCTGACCGCCATTCAGGGGGGATTGCAGTTGCTGGAGATGACCACCGAGCTGGACGAAAATGCCCAGGAGTGTGTTGAAATAGCCCTCCGGTCAGCCAAGCGTGGAGCTGAGCTGAGCCACCGCCTGCTGGCATTTTCCAGAACCCGGCCGCTCAACCCAAAAGTAGTGGATGTCAATGTTTTGTTGGAAGGTATGCTGCCGCTTTTGAAACGGACTATAACAGAGACGGTTGAGATTGAAACCCACTCGAGGTGCAAACCGGCCCTGGTGGAGGTGGATGTCAGTGAGCTGGAAAGCTCGATCCTCAACCTTTCGATTAATGCCCGCGACGCCATGCCCGAGGGAGGTAAACTTGTTATCGAAGTGGATGAAATCTGTGTCAATAAGGCGATGGCCAAAACAATGAAAATCAAACCAGGGGAATATATCGTGCTAGCGGTTTCCGATACTGGAACAGGGATGACTGAGGAAATTGTCAAAAATATTTTTGATCCGTTTTTCACCACCAAAGAGGTGGGCAAGGGAAGCGGGCTGGGCCTCAGCATGATTTACGGATTTGTCAAGCGGACCGGCGGCCATATTTCGGTTTACAGCGAGCCCGGGGAAGGCA
>JADFFP010000201.1 GCA_022568115.1 Pseudomonadota bacterium
ACGGCTCAAAATAGGCGGTCTCTTCGGGGTCATCGGACAGCTGGCTGGCGACCACCGGAATGATCCGGCCAAGAATCACTTTCGGCTGGGTGAAGCCGTCCGCCAGGCCGGTGCGCATGTTGGCAATCTGTTCATCAAAGTAGCGCGCCACGTCGTTCAGCCGGGCGGTGTAGTTTTCATAATCCTTGACGGTCCGGAGCGGGACGCTTTCCTTGAGCGACATGATGGAAGAGTAAAAGCCGAAATCCGCCAGGAACGGAATCCGCCAGGTTGCGAAACCCGCATTCGTGATACGGGCCTCCAGCTCAAAGGCGAACAAATCGTAATTGAGCTGGTCCTCCTCACTGAGGATGGTGCGGTCAATGCCTCTCAGCCGCCCTAAGAAGGCCCGATCTTCGCCCTGTTGCTCCAGATAACAGTCTTCTGTGACGCACGCCAAGCGGTGGTTGTAATCCGCAACGCCGGCATAGGTGGCCGCCAGCGGCTCGTCTTTCATGCGCTCCGCCCATTCGTCCTCAAACAGCTGATGAAGTTTTTCCGCCTCCCCGTTGATTTCGGCGGTATCGGCGGTATCGGCAAAGGCCGGCTGGCCGCCAATCAGAAAAATTGCCACCAGGAGTGTCTTCAAAAATCCTGTCATTATTCTCCTCCCTGCCGTTAAATCACCGATTTTTTGAGAGACCTTTAACCCTTGTCCTTTTTTTTCATCCTGGCTTTTACGAATCCCGCCACCTGTTTGTTGCGCAGCTCATTGGACGAACTGAAAAGAGGCTTCTCCTTCATCCCTTCATACCAGGCTTTCAGTTTCGGGCGGCCGGCAAAATAGTCCAGGCCAAAACCGGGCGCAAAGGTTTGGCCCAGGAAGATGGAAGCAAACAAGGTGGTATCCGCCAGGGTCATTTTACCGCCAATGACAAATTGACCGCCACTGGCCAGGCCCTCCAGAACATCCATCGCCTGATTGGCGCCAGCGACATGGCGGTCAACGAATTTCTGGTTGCGTTCCCTGACCATCACCTGGCTCAACAGGGCGACGGTGTGGACATGATAATACATATCCAGAACCCGGATCACCAGCCGAACCCGGGCGCGCTCCTTGAGATCTTTGGGGAGCATCGGCTTTTGCGGGAACTGGTCTTCCAGGAATTCCATGATCACGGTTGATTCATAGAGCGTAAAATCCCCCCACTTGAGGGCAGGCATTTTGCCATAGGGATTTATTTTCAGATATTCCGGGGTTTTAATCTGGTCCCAGTCGGCGCCCGGAAAATCTATCCTGTTCCCCAGGCCCTTGACCTGGACCTGCAGGTAAACCCGCTCGACAAAAGGCGACAGGCGCTCCCCCAGAATTTGAATTTTTGATTCCATTTCCCGCTTCCGCAATTCTCAAACAAGCTAGTTCAACACCTAAAACTGTTCAAAAGCCAGATACCCGGCGGCCCCCCACATGATAACCCCGACAAATACGTCCAGGATGCGCCAGGCCTTCGGATTCTCAAAAGTTTTCGAGAAAAAGCCGGCCCCATACCCGATACCGTAAAACCAGACCCCCGAGCCGATTATGGCGCCGACGGCAAAATATAGTCTGGCGGGCATTTCATACTGCGCCGAAAGACCCCCCAGAATTACCAGCGTGTCTATATACACATGAGGGTTAAGGTAGGTAAAGGCCAGAACCGTCAGCACCACAATGCCCCAACCTTTGCCTTGCGCTTGTTTGCCGGCCTCCCTGATGTCTTTCTTTGTCATTGTTGTTGGGTGCAATGCATCCTTGAAGCTTTTCGCCCCGTACCAGAACAGGAACAGAACCCCGGCCCCGGTTATGACCAGTGAGAGTATTCCCCCGTCCTGCAACAACGCCCCGACCCCGGCTGCGCCCAGCGCAATCAGCAGGGCATCGCTCAAAAAACACAAGGTGGTGACCAGGAAAACGTGGCGTTTTTTAAGACCCTTGCGGATCACATAGGCGTTCTGGGGGCCGATCGCGAGGATCAAACCCAACGAGATCAAAAAACCCGCATATAGCGCCGCCCAGGTAGATTCCATTTTACTTTAACTTTCCTTCTTTACCGGACGGCTTACAAGTTTACCGCCGCAATTGGGGCAGACGCCCTGGTGAACGTTTTCGGTACATGGTTCACAAAAGGTGCATTCAAAGGTGCAAATGTAAGCGACCCCATCGGCCGCTAGGGGCGTCTCACAGGTCTCACATTTTTCCTTCATTTCAAGCATGGCAGCTCAACGTCTTCACAATCTCTTTAAAGTTTTAGAAACGTGTTATGTCTTGCACTTCAAGTCAAGTTCCTTAAAGTGCTGGAGCGTATTAAGCTCTAATGGGAACAATTTTCTTGGGGGTTTTATGGAACTCAATCTTCCGAAACTGCAACGCTTTATGCGCTGGTTCTGGTCGGCTATCGGGGTGTTTTTGCTAGGCTGGTTTCTGGTTGAATTTTTCGGCAAGGACTTTGAAGGCCGGCGCGTCGACGATGTCCTCGGCGAAACACTGGGCCCGGTCGGCGCCTGGATGGCTGACAAGATTTTCCAGACCGTTCCGATCAACGGCGTCGAGGTCGAGCTGATCGTAATCTGGATGCTGATCCCGATGTTTTTTTTCACGGTCTATTACGGGTTCATCAACATTCGCGGTTTCAAGCATTCCATAGATATCCTGAAGGGCCGGTTTATCGACGACACGGCTCCCGGCGATGTCAGCCAGATCCAGGCCCTGACCACCGCGCTTTCCGGCACCGTTGGGCTGGGCAATATCGCAGGCGTTGCAATCGCCATTGCCATGGGCGGGCCGGGCGCCACTTTCTGGATGTTCCTGATCAGCCTGGCAGCGATGGCGGTGAAGTTTTCGGAATGCACATTGGCGGTCAAATACCGGATTACAAACTCGCAGGGCATGATTTCCGGCGGGCCGATGTATTATCTTTACTATGGCCTCAAGAACCGGGGACTGGTGACACTTGGAACCATTTTGTCTGTCACTTACGCAGTCTTCACCCTGCCCTCGATTATGCAGTTCGTCCAGGTCAACCAGGCTTTCAGCCAGCTGAAAGCGGCGACCGGGTTCCAAAGCGGGCTGATATTCGGCATCGTCCTGGCGGTCCTGACAGCCATCGTTATCATCGGCGGCATCAAGTCGATCGCCAAGGTAACCGTGCGCCTGGTGCCTTTGATGGCAGGCATTTATCTTCTTGCCGCGCTGGTTGTCATTGGCGTCAACCTCGGCGAGGTGCCGGCGGCATTTACTATTATTTTCAAATCGGCGTTTGCCCCGGGAGCGGTTGAAGGCGGCATCATTGGCGCGATCGTGGTCGGGATGCGGCGGGCGATCTATTCCACCGAAGCGGGGCTCGGGTCATCCACCATCGCCCATGCGGCACCTAAAACCCGCGAGCCG
>JADFFP010000202.1 GCA_022568115.1 Pseudomonadota bacterium
ACATGACAACCAGCGGTGACAGCACGTTCCTGAAATTAAAGTAGAGCAGCAGGAAAATCATGGCCAGCGTCTCCGGAATGATCAGCTGCAGCCGCTTGGCGGCCCGCTCCATGTATTCATACTGTCCCGACCAGGTGAGCGTATAGCCCGGCGGCATTTCGATTTCCTGCTCAAGGAGCGCGCGGGCCTCAGCCACGTACCCGCCAATGTCCGAGGTTTTGATGTCGATATAAACCCAGGCGTTGGGAACCGCGCCTTCGCTTTTGATCGCGGGCGGGCCGCCCTTGAGTTCGATAGTCGCTACCTGCGCCAGCGGTATCTGGACCCCGGTCGGGGTTGGAATCAGCAGCCTTCCGATTTCCTCGGGACTGTCCCTGAGCTCGCGGGCATAGCGCAGGTTGACCGGATAACGCTCCCGGCCCTCAATTGTCTGGGTGATGTTCATGCCGCCGATCGCCGACTGGATGACATCGCCGACATCCATGATTGTCAGGCCGTAGCGGGCGGCTGCTTCACGGTCGATGTCGATATCGAGATACGAACCCCCGACGGTGCGGTCCGAAAACACCGACAGGGTGTCCGGAAGTTTACTCAAGGCCCCCTCTATGTCTTCACCAAGGCCTTGCAGAACCTCGAGGTCCGGGCCCGAGACCTTGATGCCGACCGGCGTTTTAATGCCGGTTGAGAGCATATCGATCCGGGTTTTGATCGGCATTGTCCAGGCATTGGCGACGCCGGGAAAACGGATCGCCTCATCCATTTCCCGCATCAGCTCGAAGGTTGTTTTGGAGGGGTCGGGCCAGTCTTCCTTGGGCTTCAGCCTGACCACCGTCTCGATCATCGAGAGCGGCGCCGGGTCGGTCGCCGATTGCACCCGCCCGATTTTGCCAAAGACGGTCCTGACTTCCGGAAAGGTTTTTAAAATCCGGTCGGTCTGCTGGAGAATTTGTTTGCCCTTGGTGATCGAGATGCCCGGGAACATGGTCGGCATATAAAGGATGTCCCCTTCGTCCAGGGGCGGCATAAACTCACTGCCGGTCCGGGCCAGCGGATAAAAAGATGACCCGATCAGGACCAGGGCGAGGAGGAAGGTCAAGAGCGGCCTTTTCACCGCGAATTTCAGGGCCGGAGTGTGAAGTTTGAGAATAAACCGGTTGATCGGGTTTTTTTCTTCCGGCATGATTTTGCCCTTGACCAGATAGAGCATCAAGACAGGCACCAGGGTCACAGCCAGAAAAGCGGAGGCGGCCAAGGCATAGGTGCTGGTGAACGCCATCGGTTTGAACAGGCGGCCCTCCTGGCCCTGCAGGGCGAAAATGACGACAAAGGAAACGGTGATTATTAACAGCGAGAAAAACAGCGCCGGTCCGACCTCCTTGCAGGCGGTGGAGATCTCATGAAAATGCTCCTGGGATGAGAGTTCCCCTCCGCCCTTGGCTTTGCGGGCCTGACCGAGCCGTTTGTGGGCGTTTTCGATCAGCACGATCGCTCCGTCGACCATGATGCCGATGGTAATGGCGATGCCGCCCAGCGACATGATGTTGGCGTTGATCCCCTGGCTATTCATGATGATGAAGGAAACCAGAATGCCGACCGGGAGCGACAGGATGATCACCAGCGCCGAGCGCATGTGCATCAAAAACAGCATGATGACGATACTGACGACGATAAATTCCTCCAGCAGCTTGAAGGAAAGATTTTCCACCGCCCGCTCAATCAGATCACCGCGGTCATAGGTGGGCACGATTTCCACACCTTCGGGCAGGCCCGCCTTCAACTCATCGAGCCGCTCTCTCACCGCCCGGATTACTTCCAGCGCATTTTCCCCGAAGCGCATGATAATGACGCCGCCGGCCACTTCGCCCTCGCCGTTCAACTCGACCAGGCCGCGCCTAAGATCGGGCCCGAGTTTTATATCAGCGACATCGCGCAAGTAGAGCGGTGTGCCCTCTGGCGTGGCGCCGATCGGAATGACCTCGATATCCTCCAGTGACTGGATGTAACCCAGCCCCCGGACCATATATTCGCGCTCGGCAATTTCCACCAGGCGCCCGCCGACATCCTGGTTTGACCGCATGATCGCTATTTTTATCTTGGAGAGGGGAATTTTATAGAACAGCAGAGCATTGGGATCGACCTCGACCTGGTACTGCTTGACGTAGCCGCCGACAGAGGCCACCTCGGCCACGCCCGGCACGGTCTGAAGACCGTAGCGCAAATACCAGTCCTGGATCGACCGGAGCTCAGCCAGGTCGTGCTGGCCGGTCCGGTCGACCAGCGCATATTCATAAATCCAGCCGACCCCGGTGGCGTCCGGCCCCAGTGCCGGCGCGACCCCGGAGGGCAGGCTGGTGCTGACATAATTCAGATATTCCAGCACCCGGGAGCGGGCCCAGTACATATCGGTTCCGTCCTCGAAAATGATATAAACGAAGGACAGTCCGAAAAAGGAATAGCCGCGCACCACGGTGGCCCCCGGAACCGCCAGCATCGCGCTGGTCAGCGGATAGGTCACCTGGTCTTCCACCGTTTGCGGCGACTGGCCGGGGTATTCGGTAAAAACGATCACCTGGACGTCCGACAAATCCGGAATCGCATCGAGCGGCAGCCGGGTGAGGGTAAAAATGCCCGCCGCCAGGATAAAAGCGGTCGCCAGAAACACCAGGAAACGGTTTTTCAGGCTGAGGTCGATGAGCGCCCTAATCATTGCCCGGTTCCTCCATTGAAGACATATCGTCCATTTCCTCATGTTCGCCGGAAGGCTCTTCACTGCCCGGCGCCATCATTTTGGCGATCACCTCGTTGAGCTTGGATTCGGAATCGAGCAGGAACTGGCCCGAGGTTACGACCTCGTCCCCCGTTTTCAAGCCGGAGATAATCTGTACCCCCTGGCTGGAAATGATCCCGACCTCAACCTCGCGCGGTTCAAACCGGCCCGGCCCGCGGACAATGAATACGGCGGTCCGTTTGCCGGTCCGGATCAAGGCCTCGGAGGGGATCACGATGGCCTCCAGTTGGGTAGCGGCTTTCAGGATGACGTTTGAAAAACTGTCAGGTTTCAGCATCAAGTCCGGATTATCGAACACCAGCCGGATGCGCGCGGTCCGGGTTTCGGGATTGAGGTAAGGGTAGATGTAATCCACGGTCCCTTCAAAAACCCGGCCGGGAAGCGCATCCACGGTCATCGAGGCGCTGGCGCCGGCCTCCAGCCACGGCAGTTCATATTCAAAAACATCGGCATAAACCCACACCCGGGTCAGGTCGGCCAGCTTGTACAGCTCGGTCGCGGGCGTGATGTACTGGCCTTCGCGCACTCCAACCGAAAGGATCGTG
>JADFFP010000203.1 GCA_022568115.1 Pseudomonadota bacterium
CCCGGTCCCCAGTGCAATACAGGTCAACGGTTCTTCGGAAATAAAGACCGGAAGACCAATTTCCCTCCTGAGCGCCTTATCCAGGTCGCCCAGCAGGGCACCGCCGCCGGTCATCACCACGCCCTTGTCGACGATGTCGGCGGCCAGCTCCGGTTTGGTCTGCTCGAGCGCTATTTTAATGCCGCTGATGATCGCCCTGACCGGTTCGGCCAGCGCCTCGGCGATTTCCTTCTGGTTGATGACAATTTCCTTGGGCACCCCTTCGACCAGGTCACGGCCCCTGACCAGCATGGTCTTGCCGACCTTGTCGCGCGGCATCAGGGCGCTGCCGATTTCCTTCTTGATCCGCTCGGCGCTGGTCTCGCCGATCAGCAGGTTATGCTTGCGGCGGATGTAATTGATGATCGCCTCATCCATTTTATCGCCGCCGACGCGGGCCGAATTAGAGTAAACGATCCCGCCCAGCGACATCACCGCCACTTCCGTGGTGCCGCCGCCGATATCGACAATCATCGAGCCTTGCGGCTCCAGCACCGGCAGGCCGGCGCCGATCGCGGCGGCGATCGGCTCTTCAATCAGGCGCACCCGGCTGGCCCCGGCCTGGTCGGCGGCCTCCATAATCGCGCGGCGCTCAACCGCGGTCGACCCGGAGGGGACGCAGATGACCATTTGCGGGCTGGCGAATGAGCGGTTGTGAACCTTCTTGATGAAGTGCTTGATCATGTACTGGGCAACTTCAAAGTCGGCAATAACGCCGTCGCGCAGCGGGCGGATCGCCTCGATATTCCCGGGGGTGCGGCCCAGCATGACCTTGGCCTGGTCGCCGACCGCGCGGACCCGCCGTTTGCCGCCCTCGGTTTCCATCGCCACCACCGACGGTTCGTTCAACACAATGCCCCGGCCCTTGACGTACACAAGGGTGTTCGCGGTCCCTAAATCGATCCCCATATCGGATGAGAAAAACCCCAGAAGCTTCGAAAACATTTTTTAATTCAGCCTTTCCTTGATCAAACCCTTAGCCGGGCCAATTTCCTCATTTATGAACAGCCGCCATGTTTATTTTAAGGCGTTGTGTCCGGAAAATTCCCTATCTACCTGAAAACTCTGAGAAATTTACCCTTTCGATGGGTATATGACCCGCGAAAAAGATGCAACAGAACTTTTGCAAAAGAGGCAAAATTTTTGATATTTTTTATACTAAAGTTGCTAACCGCCTTTTTTTTGCAGCCACGGCATCAGATTTCGCACCCGCAGCCCGGATTTTTCGATTTCGTGCGCGGCATCCCCCGCCCGCCGGGATTTCAGTCTTTTAAAACCTTTTTGGTGATCGGCCATCAGGGTTTTTGCGAACCGGCCCGATTGTATATCGGCCAGAATCGCGCGCATCTCGGCCCGGACCTTTTCGTCCACCAGGCGGTCGCCGGCCAGATAGCCGCCAAACTCGGCGGTGTTCGAGATCGCCTGGTTCTTGAAATCCAGGCCCCCCTGCCACATCAGGTCGGCGATCTGTTTAACCTCATGCAGGCATTCGATATAAGCCAGCTCGGGGGAATAGCCGGCCTCGACCAAAATCTCGTACCCGGCCTTGACCAGCGCCGGCAGGCCACCACACAGGATCGCCTGTTCGCTGAAAAGGTCGGTCTCGCACTCTTCCCGGAAAGAACTTTCGAGAATTCCGGAACGCCCGGAGCCGAGCGCGGCGGCATAAGAAAGCGCCAGGGCGCGGGCGGAACCGCTGGCATCCTGGTGGACCCCGATGACGCACGGCATGCCGAGGCCTTCCCGGTAAAGCGCGCGCAGCGTCTTGCCCGGCCCCTTGGGCGCGGCCAGGATGACGTCTAGGTTTGGCGCCGGTTCAATCAGTTTGAAATGAATTGAAAACCCGTGTCCAAAAACCAGCGCCGCCCCGGCCCGAAGGTTGGGGGCGATGTGTTCCTTATAGACCTGCCCCTGGACCTCATCGGGCAGCAGGATAACGGCGACCTCCGCAAGCTTCACCGCCTCGCCAAAGGAAAGAACGGAAAAGCCGTCCGCTGCGGCCAGCTCTCCGGCGGGGGTTCCCCCCCGGGAGCCGACGACAATCCCGTCAACCCCGGAATCACGAAGGTTCAAGGCCTGCGCCCGGCCCTGGTTGCCATAGCCGATGATCGCCACCCGGCGGCCCCGGATGAGCGCCAGGTCGCAGTCCTTGTCGGTCTTGATGTCCATGCCCACTGCCTAGTCCCTGAAGGTTTGTTGCGCAAGGGAAAGTATCTTGCCGGCGGCATCGCCGTCAGCCTCGACAAACGTCCAATCAGAAAACTGGCCCCGGAACCAGGTGCGCTGGCGCTTGGCGTACTGGCGGGTTTCGATCACCGCCAGCCGGGCCGCCTGGTCAATCGAGATCTCCCCTTTCAGGTGGCGCAGCAACGGCCTCAGGCCCAGCGCCTTCATCACCGGACGCGACCGGTCGATTCCCTTTGCGGCGAAACCGGCGGCCTCCCTCACCGCCCCTTTTTTAATCATATTCTGAAACCTGGCGCGGATTCTCTGATTCAGGATTTCCGGCCCGGCCAACAGGCATATTTTCACAAACTCGACCCCTTTGAAGGGGTTTTCAGTGGTTTTCCTGAGCCAGCGCGAAAGGGATTTCCCGGTCGCCTCAAAAACCTCGAGCGCCCTGATAATCCGCTGTTTGTCAGCAGGTTTCAGGCGCCCGGCGGTCTCCGGGTCTTTCGCCTCGAGGTCCTGGTAGAGCGCTTTAATGCCCTCATTTTCCAGACGTCGCCGCAGCTGGCCGCGGACCTTTCCGGATATTTCCGGAATCTCAACCAGGCCCTGGATAAGCGCCTTGAAATAAAGCCCGGTTCCGCCAATAAAAATTGGAATACGGGCATTTTCCCAAGCTTCATCGGCGGCCTTTTTGGCCTCCTGTCGCCCCGCTCTCACATATACCCGGGCCAGGTGATACTGCGCCACCGCATCCGTCGAGTCCAGGGCCACGGCCGCCCGGAAGCGGGGCAGGGCGCCTTTCCAGTCGTTTTTCAAATCCAAAAAGGCCAGCCCCAGCCCTACGTGCGCCTCGACCAGCCCCCGGTCGGCCCGAATCGGGCGGCGAAAGGCCCGGACGGCCTCGTCGGACCGCTTCAGCGTGATGTTAAGCCGGCCGATCCGGGCATAGGTCCGGGCCGGTTCGACGCGGGTCTTCACCGCCCGCTCCAGGGCCCGGACGGCCGCCTTAAGGCTGTCCTTATGCGTAAAGCCCAGCGCACGCGTGTAGAGCGCGTCCTCACCGGCGGGTGACAACCCCTGTGCATGCAGGCCTGTTGTC
>JADFFP010000008.1:5000-12390 GCA_022568115.1 Pseudomonadota bacterium
GGCAGGATCAGCGCATCCACGAGCTGGGGTTTTTAAAGTTTGATTCAATGGTAGGACAGAACACCTCCTTTTCCTTTGTCACTGGCTTGGCCCCTGACACCATTATTACCTCCAACAACTATCAGGTGAGCCAAAGGTTTGATTTCGTTACCCGGCGCAAGGCCGGGAACTCATACTTCTCACAAATGCGCGGGATTACCTCCACCGGGATTACCTGGCACGCCTCGACCAAGACCAAAGTGGCGTTTGTCACCTCTTATGGCAAATACAAAGGAGGCTTTAATCCCTTCTCTGATGTCCTTCCCCAACTGGAGGGCAAAGCCTTCAGTGCGTTGCTTGGGATCAACCGTGAGCTTGGCCGCTTTAAGGTAAATGCTGTCTTTGGCGCCCTGTTTGAACAAAACGCGATCCTTGGAAGCCTCTCCTCCGGGGCTTTAAACTCCGCCCCCCGGGCACAAACCTATTTTGCCACCCTCGGCTCCTCGGTTGATCTCGGCAAAGGTTTCTCATTTACCGGCAGTTACCAAAAGGGCATCACCACGGTCCAGGGCAACCCGGCCAGCATGGTGACCGGGTTCTCAAACCTGACCAGCTCCAGCTTCCAGGCATACCTGGTCAAGGATGGACTGATCAGCAAAGCCGACCGGATTGGCCTCTATATTGGCCAACCACTACATATCGATAGCGGCAATGTCTCATTAAGGCTGCCAGCCGGCCGTGATTATGACGCAGACAGGATCTTGTTCACAAGCGCCCAGGCCGGGGTTTCGCCCTCAGGGCGTGAGATAGATTATGAGCTTTATTACCTGGTCCCGACCAAGCTTGGTTTCAGCCTCGGGGTAAACCTCTTTTACCAGCAGGACGCCGGGCACTTTCAGGGCAATGACATCTTCGGCGCTACTGTCAGATTGAAGCTCAGCCTTTACTGATTTCAAACGCCGGTCCGACCCCCTTTCAATGATTGATAAGGTTGGTGTTTTGTCTTAATCTGATCATCCATTAATGGGGGTCTGGATGGCGTTTCTGGAATTTTACCGGAGTAAATCATGTCCGAATCTGGCCTATTTTGCTTTTGCCGGGCTTCATGTTTTCCGCCCACCGGTTGCAGGCCGCTTTTGCGATCGGCGCCGTGGTCACTTCTGCCCTCTTTGCCGGCACGGCGCCACTGGCCAACAGTGATTTTTAAACTTGAAGATGTCAAGGAAATGCCAAGGATGCGGCTGAGCGGGATTGCCGTCACCCCGGGCACGGTTATGATTGCCGCGCTGCCAATTATTCTCGGCGCCCAGCTGATTTTGGCATTCCTTGCCTATGACACCCAAAGCCGCCATGACCGCCCGTATTTTATCCGCAACATGAAAATGAAATAATCGCTAACCACCTGAAATTGTTCAGGTTTTCAGCTTGTAGATCCGGTACAAATCGCGCCCCAGCTCATAGAGATAACTCAAACCCACAAAATAAAGGGCATACGTGACACTCCGGTTGACCCAAATCTGCCGGTCAATTTCCGGGTGGTCGGTAACAAAGGCCGGATCGAAAAAAACAATCGGATCAAGGCTGAGGATCATCACCAGCACCCACAGCCCGAAGGCCCCAAGGCCTGCGTCGGTAACAAGTTTCGATATGTTCCAGTGGGGCCGCGCCACCAGCCATATGCGGTGAACGAGGAAGAGTACAATCACGGCGTTGAACCAGGGCACAATGCCGTAGATGGCGGGATTCAGGGACAACCGGTCGCTCCACCAGAAATCCCACTGGTTGAAGTAAAAGCTGTTCACAAGCCCCAGCGCAAAGAGGTAGATCACAATCTCGAAAATCATTTCGCCGACCGGCACGGCGATCCACTTGTGGCCGACCTCAGGCAGGTTATTGACGCTCCATTTTTCAAAAAACTTTCTGGCAGAGAACTGCTCACCGAGGAAATAAAACACCAGCGTGATCGACGCAAAGGCCAGCAAAGCGTTTTCAAGAAGCCCACTAAACAACCGCACAATCATGCCGGAAATATGAAACTGTTCATTGCCAAATATATAAAAGCCGGTGCTTAAGACCTTCAGGACAAGGATGATAACCAGGGCAATCTTCAGGGCATAGAGGTAAAGCGGGAACAGCTCAGCCGAGACCAGCTCGCGCCGCTTCTGGTAGCCGGACGCCACCACCATCGGGTGGGCTTGCCCTCCGATCCATTTTTTCAGTTCACTTCCCTTCAACTTGCGGCCCAGCTGATCTTCCTTCGCCTCCAGCTTGTCGCGCATGCCGCTCATGATTTCCTCACCCACGTCCTCACGGATTTTCCTGGGCAGGTAATTTTTGACAGCGCCAACGTATCTTTCCAACCAGTTCATTTCCTTATCCCTTAATCAGTTTTATCAGTGATTCATTGAGGTTGGCCGCTTCGGCCTTTAATTCGCCAAACAACTTCAAACCCTCAGCCGAGGTCTTGTAGTAGCGCCGCTTGCGCCCTTCATGGCGGCGCCATTCGCTCACCAAAAGCCCGTATTCTTCCAGTCTCCGGACCAGTGGGTAAAGCGTCCCCTCATCAACCTCGAGGCCCGCATCGCCTAAGCGCTTTCTTAAGGCATAGGCGTAAAATTCCTGCCGGAGCGCCGCCAGGACCGCCAGCACCAGCGCGCCCCGGCGCAATTCCATTTTCATTTTGTCCAAACGCTCAACCGGCAAACTCTTGCTCCTGGCCTGTTTTCATCAATACTGTGCACTACATAGTATGCGGCACACAGTATTGCAAGTTATTTTTTTGAAAAAAGAATTTATTTTTGTTTTACAGGCGCTTGCCCTTAAAGGGATTGAAGGTAAACGCCTGACATATCGGCGGGCTGCCTGAAGGCCAAAAGTATAAAATCGTTGAACCTGAAACCTCGCCCGAAGTTAAGGCGTGGCTAAAATGGTTTGAGCAATAAAAAAGAGCAGCCTTCTCCCGCCCTTTGGGGGGATATTTAGCAAACCTTCCTTACGACCCAATGGCATTGGTTAGTTCAGTCGCTATAGAACCAAACATGGAGTTCAGGGAGGTGCCCACGGCAGACATGGCGACGAGGGCGGCGACCCCAATAAGAGCGACAATAAGGCCATATTCCATAGCGGTGACGGCTCGTTCATCTTTGCGAAGTTTTCTAAGCAGCTTAAACATGGCTTGCCCCCCCACTGAGTTGTTAGCGCTGTTGTTTAACAGCCTTACCACGGAAGCCGCCAATAATTCCTAATAAGAAATAACCACCCCCCAGAGAAAGCCTTTCTTTTCGCTCTAAGCCCAGGAAGGGTAACGGGAAACAAAGGCTTTCTCTGGGGGGTGGTTATTTGCTGAATCGGCCCATGGCGTAACCGGCCAAAAATGTAAGCCAGACAAAAGTGACGTTTACCAGCCAGCTGGGGAAAAAATTTACCGCGGTCGCCATTAAAAATATTATTACAACGGACATTGCTATGAGCAAAAGCAACATCACCAAAAGTTTCGATGGCGCATTCATAAGTGGTTACTAGCAGTAATTTCTTACATGTCAATATTGTTATCCATCCAACCATTCCGCTCGGGTAAAGTTTCAGGTTCAACAATTGTAGCTTTTTGCGCCAACAACAGCTTAATCCAGCGTCGCTTTATAGCGCTTCATAGCGACAAAAGTGGCAGCGGCAAGGATCACCAGCAGCGGCCAGATGTGGGGCCAGATTTCGGGAAATTCCGCCCCTTTCAGCATAATTCCCCGGATGATCCTTAAGAAATAAGTCATCGGCAGCATTGAACCGAACACCTGCGCCCACTGGGGCATGCCGAGGAACGGGAACACGAAACCAGAGAGCAGGATCGAGGGCAGGAAAAAGAACATCGACATCTGCATCGCCTGCAGCTGGGTGGTGGCGATGGTCGAGAAGGTAAAGCCGATCGCCAGGTTGACAACGATAAACAGCACCAGGGCGGCCGACAGCAAGAGAAAGCTTCCGAACATCGGTATCTCGAAAAGAATCCGCGCCGCGGCCAGCACGATTGTCACCTGGATGGCCGCGCCGGCCACGAACGGGATGATCTTGCCGAGCATCACCTCCGAGGGCTTCAACGGCATGGCATAGAGGTTCTCCAGCGTTCCCCGCTCACGCTCGCGCGCCAGGCTGAGCGACGTGATCATCACCAGCGTCATGGTCAGGATCACCCCGATCAGGCCGGGAACCGTGTTGTAATGGGTCAGGTTCTCCGGGTTGAACTTGCGGTGCATGACCAGCTCCACCGGCGGCGCGCGCGCACCGTTCGCCGCCATCACCCCTTTGAGGTCGTGATCAAGCGCCCTGTTCACCACCTGCAGCGCCGCCGACATCGCGCCCGAGGAGGCGATCGGGTCGGTGGCGTCCACCTCCAGCAGGATTTGCGGGCGCTCGCCGCGCACCAGCAGACGGGTGAAATCCTCAGGGATCGTGACAATGTACTGAACCGCGCCGCTTTTCATCAGGGCGGCGGCCTCATCGTAGTCGCGGGTCTCGACCGTGAATTTGAAGTATCCGGTATTTTCCAGTGACTTCAGAAAGGTGCGGACAAACTGGCTGTCATCGCCGCGGACAATCGCGGTCGGCAGCTGCTTGGGGTCGGCGTTGATGGCGTAGCCGAACAGCATCAGCTGCATGAAGGGAATGCCGATCAGCATGGCAAAGGTCATGCGGTCGCGCTTGAGCTGGATAAATTCCTTCTCGATCAACCCGCGCAGGCGCATCCATGCGAACGGAACCTTGATCATGGCGCCCTCTCCTCCACGGCGCTCTCCTGGCCCGACATGAAGTGGATGAAAATATCCTCAAGGCTTGGAGCAACCTTTTCAAAATGCAGACTTTTTTCTTTTCGGAACGGGGCCAGGCTTTTCAACAGCGCCGGCTCATCGGCGCCGGAGACATGAAGCCGGGCGCCGAAGGCGGCGACCGTTTCGATGCCTTTGAGCCCGGTCAGTTTTTTAGCCAGGCCGGTTAAACCACGGCCGGTCACCCGCCAGGTCTTGAGGTCCGAACGCTCAATCATGTCAGCACCGGTGCCGTGGGCCAGCAGCTTGCCTTTGAGGATATAGCCCAAGCGGTGGCAGCGCTCGGCCTCGTCCATATAGTGGGTCGAGACCAGCACCGTGATGCCGTTTGCCGCCAAGGCGTGGATTTCATCCCAGAACGCGCGCCGGGCCTTGGGGTCAACGCCGGCGGTCGGTTCATCAAGCAGCAACAGCTTCGGCTCGTGCATGATGCAGCTGGCCAGCGCCAGGCGTTGCTTCCAGCCCCCCGACAAGGTTCCCGCCAGCTGGCGGCGGCGCTCGGTCAGCGCCAGGCCCGCCAGGGTTTCCCCGACCTTTTCCTTCAGGTCTTTCATCTGGTACATGCGCCCGACAAACAGGAGGTTTTCCTCGATCGTCAGCTCATCATAAAGGCTGAACTTCTGGGTCATGTAGCCGATCTGTTTCCTGATCTCGGCGCTCTCATTAATAACGTCATATCCCAGGCAGGTGCCCTCGCCGGCATCGGGAACCAGCAAGCCGCAAAGCATCCTGATGGTGGTGGTTTTGCCAGAGCCGTTGGGGCCGATAAATCCGAACACCTCGCCCTCGCGCACCCGCAGCTCGATCCCGTCGACGGCCTTTTTTCCGTCAAAGCTTTTGCTTAAACCCTTGACGTTGATGGCGAACTTTTCAGGGCAAGAAGGCGTCACGGCAGGATCACCTCCACCGGCTGGCCGGGCTTTAAGGGGAAGCCGGCCGGGTCATCGGGCCAGGCCTCGATCATGAACACCAGTTTCTGGCGCGCTTCGGCGGAATAGATCACCGGCGGGGTGAACTCGGCTTCGGGTGAAATATAGCTGATGGTTCCGGCCACCCCGGGGCCGCAGCCGTCACACAGCATCAGCACCGGATCGCCGTATGAAACCGAAGCCAGTGAGGCTTCCGGGATGAAAAACCTGATCTTTACGTTCTCCGGCGGTAGCAGGCTGACCACCGCCTGGCCTTTCGGGATGAATTCACCGGCGCGGAAAAATGTCTCGAACACCAGGGCATCCGCGGGAGCGCCGGCGCGGCGCTTGGAAAGCACAAAACGGGCCTTGTCGAGGCTGGCCTCGGCCTGTCTGATGCCGGCGTTGGCGGCGGCAACCTGGTCTACCCGGGCCGGCAGCTGGGCGGTCACCAGCATCGCCTCCAGCTCATCAACCCGGCCCCTGGCGCGTTCAAAGACGGCTTCGGCCTGATCGACGGCCTGCTTTGAGGTGTTGTCGCTGAGCAGCAGATTTTTCTGGCGCTCGAGCGTGATCGCCGCCAGCTCCAGCTCGGCCCCGGCTTGTTCCTTTTGGGACAAAAGGGCGTCAATTTCGCTATCGCGCAGCCCTTTCAGAAGATTGTCGCGGAAGAAACGGGCCTGCTCCAATGCTGCTTCGGCCTCGGCCGCGGCGGCTTGTTCGGCAACGCTTTCCAGGGCAAAAAGCGGATCCCCGCTCTTGACCCAATCGCCGCGGGCAACCGAAAGGCTTATCAAGGTCCCGCCCTCGGGCAGCGCCACCCGCAGGTACTCGCCCTCGGCATAGCCGAACCAGCGGACTTCCGGCTCACCGGAATAGAGGGTGTAGGTGAAAATGGCGATCGCCGCCAAAGCCAGGCCGGAAAGGATTTTGTTCAAATGTTTTTTCATCTCCCTGCCCCCTTTAAGCCTTCAGGCCGCTGACCAGAATATCGCGGGCCGCCTTGATATGCGCTTTCGGGTCCAGCCCGATGCCATCGCGGATCACCGGGGTCTGGTTGATCAGCGCCAGCATCAGGAAAGGGGCCATCAGGATGCGCGCCGAAGCCTCGGGGTCGACCTTGCGGAATTCCCCGGTGGCGATGCCCTTTTCGATGATTTTGGTGAAAAACCCCTGGATGCGCAGGATCACGTTGTCACAATAATACCTGGCCAGTTCGGGAAAATTGTTAGCTTCAGCCAGGATGATCTTGGGGAATGTGCCGATCCGGGATTTGCCCAGCATCTCACCGAGGTGGCTGAACACTTCGTCGAGGAAATCAAGCACCGGGCCCTCGTGGACGTCCAGTCTGGCCTCGATCGGAGCGATGTTGAGGATCAGGGTATTTTCAACCACCCTCTTGAACAGCTCTTCCTTGTTGTCGAAATATAAATAAAGCGTACCTTTGGCAACCCCGGCGCGGGCCGCCACATCCTCCAGCCTGGTGGCGGCGAAGCCATTTTCGGCAAACAGTTCGAAGCCGGCCTCGAGTATCGCCGATTGCCTTGAGACGAGGTCTTTTTCTTGTTTCGGGATTGTCGTCACCGTCGCCTCCTTGTCCGTTCCTCCGCGGCCCTCTTGTGCCCCTTGCCAAATATGACTGCCCCGTCAGTCATATTTAGGAGAGGTTTGATAAAAAGGCAAGAT
>JADFFP010000204.1 GCA_022568115.1 Pseudomonadota bacterium
CCAGCAACTGGACATGGTGGTCCAGGCAAAAGGGGACCATTTGAATTTCCGGTCTACGGTCAATCAGCGAATACTGGACCTGGTTGGACACCACCGTGACGCCGTGGGCGCTGATGCGCTCCAAGCGCTCGGTGTCAAAGTTGGTCAAGGCCACGTGCTTGATCAAACCTTCGTCCCGAAGCTGAGAGAGATGGACCAGAGCATCCAGGTAGGCAGGGTCTTGATAGTCCCACCAGTGGAACTGCAGCAGGTCGATGGCCTCCACGCCCATGCGCCGCAGGGACAGGCCGACGTTCTCACGGACGATGGGCAGGGTCATGGGTCCGGCACTGGGCACCCACTTGGTAAAAGCCTGCATCCCCTGCAAGGCATCCTCGCCTTGGGACTCTGCCAAACGGCGGCGAAACTCGCCGATGAAGTCCTCGGCCGGACCGTAGTGATCGGCCAGGTCCCAGGTGGTGAACCCTTGCTCGTGGTAGCCAAACATGCTCTGGACCGCGGCTTCCGGGTTTTGTACTTTTTTCGGGTCGGCATAGAGCGAAGAGGTTTCAAGATTGGTGGCCAGCACCACCCCGTTGCGGTCAAGGATATCTACTCTTTTGGCCTGGTAGGCTGGCAAACCCCGGGTCCAGTGTTCCCCGGACTGCCCCACCGGAGAGAACCCCAAACCCACCATTCTGGCGCTCAGCAGAAGGAACGCGGCCACAAATAAGAAAACCGCCACCATCAAACGGTTGCGGACCGTTTCCATTTCGGCTCTGCGAACATTTACAGGCCCTTTGCTACCCCCCTTCAATCTCATGGTTCGTCATCCCTCCCCGGAGTTGGAATGGAGGTCGTTGCGGCCACTTCCCGGATCGCCGGAAGCCTGTATTTCGAAGCATAGGTCAAGGGGGTAAGGGGCAGAGGGGTGCCGGGGGCGCCTTCAACCCAACTGGCCACTTGGGTGTGCCCCAAGGGCCGGACGGTCAAATATTTACGGGTCAGTTCCTGCAGGTACGGGGGGGAGTTAAGGTAAGTCCACTCGGCCTTCAGGACCCTGAGCGCCTTCTGGTCCTCAAGGTACTGGGCCTGCATTTCAGTCAACTGGGTTTCCTTTTGCTCGACCGTATACTTGAGATAAAACAAAGCGGCGCCGGCCATCAGACTCAGAATAATCCCCTGGAAAATCCTGGGTTTCATGACCTAAAGCCTTTCCGGGGAAACCGTGGCGGGGACGCTCTTCTCAGCTGTACGAATGGCCGTGCGCAGCCGGGCCGACCTGGCCCGGGGGTTCGTGGCGATTTCCTCTTGGCCCGGTTTCAGGACTTTTCGCCTTTTCAGAATAAGGGTGGGCCCGCGCCATTTGCCGGGTGTTGCATCAGGAGGAGAGTGGCGCGAGCCCTGCGGGATATTCCCACTATTCTCGTTAAAAAACTTTTTGACCAAACGGTCCTCAAGGGAATGGAAGGAGACTACGCACAACCTCCCCCCGTCCCTCAAGAGGCTGACAGCCGCTTGCAATCCCAACCGCAGCTCTTCAAGCTCGCGGTTCACATAAATGCGTAACGCCTGGAATACTTTTGTCGCCGGGTGAATACGGCTGGCCCCGCGGGCCTTTTTGGCGCCCACGGCGCTGACGACTATTTTAGCCAGGTCGGTGGTGGTCTCGATCGGCTTTTCCGCGCGGGCCCGGATAATTGCCCTGGCGATCCGCCTGGAGGCGTGTTCTTCGCCATAGCGATAAAAAATATCGGCCAGCGCTTTTTCTTCAAAGGTATTGACCACATCGGCGGCGCTTATCCCTTGGCGGCTCATGCGCATATCAAGCGGGCCTTCCTTCATGAAGGAGAACCCCCGCTCAGGGTCTTCCAGCTGGGCGGAAGAAACCCCGATATCCAGCGCGATGCCATCAACCTTGTCTTCGCCCTGACCCTCCAGCAGGACATCCATTTCGGAAAAACATCCCGGCAGCAGTTTCAGCCGTCCTTCAAATTCCTTTTCCAGGTCCCGGCCGCGGCAGATCGCTTCGGGATCGCGGTCGATGGCGTAAACCTTGCAATCAGCGGCCTCGAGGATGGCTTTGGCATACCCTCCCCCGCCAAAAGTTCCGTCGACGTAAATCTCACCGTCTTTCGGGGCCAGCGCCGCGATCACTTCGGCCAGCATCACCGGGGTATGTTTCAATTCGGCCATTACCCCCGATCCTTTTCTTTCAGGGAGAGGCGGCGCGCCACCGGCCCGAGCTTCTTGGCTTCCTTTTTGGCAATTTCAAGCTGCACCTGGTAATGCGCCTCATAGGCTTTCGGGTTCCAGATCTGAAACTTGTTGCCGAGGCCGACGAAGGTCGCCTGCTCTTCTATATCTGCGTGTTCGATAAATTCCTGAGGGAGATGGATGCGGCCTTCGGGGTCAAAGGAAAGCTGGGTCGACTTGCCCAGCAGGACGGTCGCCAGCGCCTCGTTCTCATCCGAGAAAAAGCCGAAGTCGCCATGAATGCGCTCGGAAAGCTGCTCCATAAAGCTGAGGTCAGACCCTTCAATGCAGGGATGTTTGAAAGATTTATATGCGATCACGCCCTGAAACCCCTCAATGCCGATGTTGGAGCGAAACAGGGCGGGAACCGAAACCCGGCCTTTTTTGTCCACCTTGTTGGTGGTCGTTGAAAGGAATTTTAACACTCCTCCGCTCCATTTCTCTAACCCGCGTTACCCGGCGTGCTTTTCGTTGCTCCCACCGAACTGTACCCACGGGTCCGGTTAACACGCCTATTTGGATTTACATGGGATATCATGGGAATTTATGGGAGTCAATGGGAAAATCATAAAAAATGGCAGAAAACCTAGGTGTTAACAAAAGATTAACGGAGCGCCCGGGTATAAAAAAGGGGCTGGGCAGGCCCCAAAATGAACTTGAATTAAGAAAAAGGTCAGACGGCCTGTAAGCCGGGTTCTGTCCGCCTGGTAAACCAGGGGGATGGCTATTCATCTGGGACTGTTGTTACCAGCAGCCTCGAGCAACCTACCCGGATGCGCGCCGGAGACGGCACATATACATCCCTATTTGGTCTTGCTCCCGGCGGGGTTTACCCTGCCACCCCCGTTGCCGGGGGCGCGGTGCGCTCTTACCGCACCATTTCACCCTTACCTGCAAGCAGGCGGTATATTTTCTGTGGCACTTTCCCTCAGGTCGCCCTGGCCGGGGGTTACCCGGCGCCGTGCCTCCGTGGAGCCCGGACTTTCCTCTGCATCGCTGCAGCAGCCATCCGGCCGTCTGACCTGGGGGTTATGTAAGGTTTTTAAAGAAAA
>JADFFP010000205.1 GCA_022568115.1 Pseudomonadota bacterium
TAATGGAAATTTCCTTGAAATCAACACCCTCCAAGGCGGCCTTGAACCCTTCATCCTCAACATAAATAATGACCGCTGCCTCAAGGCTGGAGCCGATTACCTTGTTACGCCGGTCCACTTCAAGCGCGCCAGTGACAATCCTGCGGACCTTGCGAATTGTCTGCCAGCGCTCGGCCAGGTCCGCATCGTGCCAGGTTTGCGGGATTTCCGGGAACAGGCGTTCGTGGACGCTACCGGCGTCTTCCCCCATGCGGGTTTTCCAAACCTCTTCGGCAGTAAAAGCCAGGATTGGAGCAAACCAGGCGGTCAGGCAATCAAACAAATGATTCAGGACGGTCCGGGCGGCGCGGCGCCTGGTTGAATCTCTGGCATCGCAATAAAGGCAGTCTTTGCGGATATCGAAATAAAATGACGACAAATCCAGAACGCAGAAATTGTAAAGCGCCTGATAGATGGCATTGAAGTCATAGTCGTTCGCTTTGCCGCGGATCAGCTGATCGAGATCGAAAAGCCGGTTCAGGACCCAGCGCTCCAGTTCCGGCATTTGCTCTGCCGGCAAAACTTCACTTTCTTCAAAATCGCCCAGATTGCCGAGCAAAAAGCGCAACGTGTTCCTGATTTTCCGGTACGAATCAATTTGGCCCTGAAGGATCTGCGGGCCGATCCGGACATCTTCGAAATAATCGGTGGAGGCGACCCAAAGGCGCAAAATGTCAGCGCCGTTCTGTTCAATCACCTTCAGGGGCGAGATTACATTGCCGAGCGATTTCGACATCTTTTTGCCCGTACAATCCATGACAAAGCCGTGGGTGACAACTTCCTTATAGGGAGCTTCACCACGGGTGCCGCAGCTTTCAATTAGGCTCGACTGGAACCAGCCACGGTGCTGATCGGACCCTTCCACATAAACATCCGCCTTCTCCCCCAAATCTTCGCGCGCCTCGGTGACAAAGGCATGGGTTGAGCCGGAATCGAACCAGACATCCAGGATGTCGGTGCATTTCTCATAATCCTCAGCCTTGTGTTCGTTGCCCAAAAACTCCTGTGTGTCGGTCAGGAACCAAGCATCTGCGCCTTCCTTTTTGATCGCTTCGACTATCCTTTTGTTGACCGCTTTATCGTTCAAAAGCTCTCCGGTTTCTTTATGGGTGAAGACCGTGATCGGAACCCCCCAGGCACGCTGGCGTGAGATCACCCAGTCGGGTTTGGTCTCGACCATCACCTTGATGCGGTTTTTGGTTCGCGACGGAACCCAGCGCACATCATTAATGGCCTTCAGTGATTTTACTTTCAGATCGTTTTTTTCCATGCTGATAAACCACTGCGGGGTGTTGCGGAAAATCAGCGGGGCTTTGGAGCGCCACGAATGAGGATAGCTGTGGGTTAATTTGTCGGTGTGAAGGAGCGCCCGGGCTTCTTTTAAAAGGTCGACGATATGGTCCGCAACTTTATAGACATGCTCACCAGCCACCAGCGGCACTTGATCATAAAACCGCCCATCGGCATCAACGGTGAATGGAATTTCTGTATGCCCGGCTGCCAACCAGGCATCATAGTCCTCGGCGCCGTGCCCTGGCGCGGTATGGACAAAGCCGGTTCCCTGTTCAAGGGTAACGTGGCCGGCCGGGATCAGCGGGACATCAAAGTCATAACTTTTACCCCGCCACGGGTGGGCACAGAGGGTTCCCTGAAAATCTCTTCCCTTGAACCTGGCCTGGGTGGTGGATTTTTCGATACCGACCCGCTGGCAAAATTCCGCTAATAAACCCTCGGCCAAAACCAGGCGAATGCCAACCGGAACCAGGCTTCCCTTTACAACCTTTTTAACCTCTATCAAAAGGTAGTCCAGGTCATTCCCATAGCAAATCCCGCGGTTGCCGGGAATTGTCCAGGGGGTTGTCGTCCAAATGGTAAAATGGGTTCCTTCCAGCTCTTTATGGCCGGTTTTAATAACCGGAAAAGCAACATCAATGGTGGTTGAGGTAAGGTCGTGGTATTCAACCTCGGCCTCGGCCAGCGCGGTTTTTTCCACCGGCGACCACATCACCGGCCTTGAACCGCGGTAGAGGCTTCCCTGGGTGGCAAATTTCAACAGCTCGGATACAATTGTGGCCTCCGCCTCAAAGGCCATGGTGGTATAGGGATTGTCCCAATCGCCAATAATCCCGAGGCGTTTAAATTCCTTTTTTTGCACCTCGATCCAGTGGGCGGCAAAGTCGCGGCATTCCTGGCGAAATTCGGCCGCCGGGACTTCGTCCTTGTTTTTCTTTTTCTTGCGGTATTTTTCTTCAATCTTCCACTCGATCGGAAGCCCGTGGCAATCCCAGCCTGGAACGTAAGGCGCGTTAAAGCCCATCATCTGACGCGAACGGACAATAAAATCCTTCAATATCTTGTTCATGGCATGGCCAATGTGGATATCGCCATTGGCATAGGGGGGCCCGTCGTGAAGGATAAATTTTTTGCGATCCTTTGAGGTTTCCCGAAGGCGCCTGTAAAGGTCCTGCTTATCCCATGCAGCCTCGATTTCCGGCTCCCTCCCGGGCAGGTTCGCCTTCATCGGGAAATCGGTTCTTGGCAGCAGGATCGTATGCCTGTAATCGTTGGCCATCGTGGGCGCTTTTCATTCTAACTTTTCGGGTCCGGTTTTCGGTTGTTGCTTGTAACAAGGGTACTTTGCTAAGTCGAGAGGAAAGGAGCGCTCAGTACGGGGGATTGGGGTGGGTTTTCAGGTACTCTTCAAGTGTTGGGGGCTGGTGAAGTTCGTGGGCGTTTTCAGGGTCGGCCAAAAGGTCGTGTGCGGTTTCGACATCGTGTTCGATTTGCCTGACTAACTGCTCAACATTGTCAAACTTTTGCTCCGGCCTGATCCCGCCAATGAAATGCAACCGGATATGGCGGCCGTAATGATCACCCCCAAAGTCAAAAAGGTGCGCTTCCAGAAGGACCTTGCTTTCGCCAAAAGTTGGCCGTACCCCGATATTGGCGACCCCATCAAAAAGCTGGTCCCCAGCCCCTTCAACCCAGGCGCGAACGGCATAAACGCCCAGGCGCGGCACAATCGAATCGTGAAATTCGATGTTGGCGGTTGGAAAACCAATTCTGCGGCCGCGTTTCTCACCGTCAATAATGGGCCCGTTGACCGTCCACCAGTGGCCAAGAAGGGCGGCGGCTTTCCTGGCTTTCCCCTCTTTCAGGGCAGCGCGCACGAGGGTCGATGAATAGGGCTCGCCCGCTGCACCTTCGACCCCGAAATGGACTTGGGGAATTTCCGTGACATTAAA
>JADFFP010000009.1 GCA_022568115.1 Pseudomonadota bacterium
TAGACATAAATATCGCTGTCTTTTCTTTTGTCAAAGGTCCGGTCTTTCGGTTAGTTTACAGATCAAGGCGCTAAGCCCATTTATTAATTCCTGTCAACTTAATGCCTGATTGATTAAACATCAACGGGATGCGCGGTTATCAGCACAATGGCCTGGGCCCAGGGATGATCGTCAGAAATTGTCAGGGCAATCCGGGCTTCCATGCCATCCGGGGTTAACTCCTCAAGCTTCTTAAGCGCCCCGCCGGTTAATTCCATGGTCGGTTGGCCGGAAGGAAGGTTGATGACGCCGATCGACTTCCAGTTGACGCCTTGGCGCATGCCGGTTCCAAGCGCCTTGGCGCACGCCTCCTTGGCGGCAAACCGCTTGGCGTAGGAGGCCGCCCGGTTAAGGCGTTTTTCCGACTTGGCGATTTCCACCTCGGTATAGGTCCTCTCAATAAACCTTGGGCCCCAGCGTTCCAGCGTCTGCTCGATGCGGGAAATATTGATCATATCATTGCCTAGGCCGATAACGTGCATGGGGATTACTTTCAGGCGGTTTTCAAGTCTTTGTTTTCCGTGGTTTCGGCAGGGGCCTGATCCATCAGCTGGCGCATACGGCGGATGCTGGCTTCAAAGCCGCAAAAAATGGCTTCGCCGACCAGGAAGTGGCCGATATTCAACTCCATCACCTCCGGGATTGCGGCAACCGGTTTGACGGTTTCAAAACTCAGTCCATGCCCGGCATGAATTTCAAGGCCCAATGAGGCCCCCAGCCGGGCCGCCTTGTGCAAGGCGCCAAGCTCTTCATCCCGGGCCTTGCCGGAGGTTTCGCAATAACGCCCGGTATGAAGCTCAATCACATCGGCGCCAATCTCAGCCGCCGCCTTCACTTGTGCCGGATCAGGATCAATAAAAAGGCTGACCCGGATCCCCTTTTCCCTGAGGGCGCCAATATAAGCATGCAGATGCGCTTTGGCGCCTTTTACATCGAGACCGCCTTCGGTGGTCACTTCCTCACGTTTTTCCGGAACGATGCAGCAGGCATGGGGGACATGGGCTAGCGCAATGTCGAGCATTTCACCGGTCGCCGCAATCTCCAGGTTGAGCGGCAGCGGCACTTCTTTTGCCAGCCGCTTGATGTCGTGATCGGAAATGTGCCGGCGGTCTTCACGCAGGTGGGCGGTGATGCCGTCAGCGCCTGCTTGCGCCGCCATGATCGCGGCCCGGACCGGATCCGGATGGTGACCGCCGCGGGCGTTGCGGATCGTCGCCACATGGTCGATATTGATCCCAAGTCTAAGATGTCTGGTCATTTTTTTGCCTGTTGCGGGTTCTGGTTTTTCTTTTCTGTTTTTTGGCCTCAACCAGTTTCCAGACCGGGAAATAAACCGCGATCCACACCAATATCATATAGGGAATTGATCCCAAAAGCAAAGGCGCCAGAACCGGTTTCAGGGTTTGGTAGGGGTTTTCAAATATATTGAAATCCTTCAAAAACTGGATGATGTCGATGCTCGCCTCACCGCCCAGCAATATCACCCCGGTTTTATAGGTGGCCAGCCAGATCAGCGGAAAGGTCCAGGGATTGCCAATCAGGGTGCCGATCGCCGCCGCCACGACATTGGCGCGAACCGCCCAGGCGATGCCCATCGACAACGCCAGATGCAGACCGATCAGAGGGGTAAATGAGATCGCCGCCCCGAACGCCAGCCCGGCGGCGATGCTGGAGGATGAATCGGAGATTCGCGCCACCCGGTGGCCCAGATATTGCGCCATCCGGGACCAACCAGCGGTCGGCCACAGCCACTCCTTCATGTGATGGTGCCAACGAAGCGGTGTGCGGCGCTTGAACATGGTGCTTAAGAATTCACCTTTATTTTTTCAAATTACGGCTGCCGGGTTTGACGGCTGGAATGGCCTTGAGGGCGTCCGGCAGGTCTTCTTCCCGGTAGGCCGGAACATCCAGCTGCAGCAAAGAGACCAAAGGGGCCCCGAGATCGGCCTTGCCGCCAGAGCGGTTGACCAGCGACGCGGCGCCAACCACATCGCCGCCGGCGGTTCGGATGCATTCGATACATTCACGCGCTGAGCGGCCGGTGGTGATCACATCCTCGACCATCAGCACCCGGGCCCCTGGCGCGATTTCAAAGCCGCGGCGCAGCAGGATTTCGCCCTGGACCCGTTCGGTAAAAATTCCCTCGACACCCAGCTGGCGGGCCATTTCATAACCAACCACCACCCCGCCCAGGGCTGGCGAGACCACCAGTTCGACATCCCCGGTGATTTCGTCCCTGACCATTTTGGCCAGCGCCTTACACAACAGCGCGGCCCGCCCAGGATTTTGCAGCACCCTGGCGCATTGCCAATAGACCGGGCTGTGGAGACCGGATGACAGCAGAAAATGAACCTCCAGAAGTGCCCCGGCCTGCCGGAAATGGTCCAGTATCTGTTCCTGATTCATAAAATTCAGTCCTATTCCGTGCCCCGCACCCGGGTCGCGGCGCTGACCACGTTCAGGGTCCTCAAAGCGGTGATAATCACGGTCAAATGTTTCACATCACGGACCTCGATATCGACCAGCATGGTAAAAAATTCAGGGTCGCGGCTGACTATTTTCAGGTTTGATATATTGGCGTCATGTTTTGCCACAACGGTGGCAATGTTGGCCAGCACACCGGCCTCGTTGACCACCACCAGGCTGATCCGGCCTGCCCAGAAACCGGGCTTTTCACTTTTGGACTGCCACGACAGATCAATCCAGTTCTCCTCATCCCCGATCAGGTGCTCGAGGGTTTCACAGTCGATGGTGTGGGCAATCACCCCCTTGCCCTTTTCCACCACACCGACAATCCGGTCCCCGGGCAAGGGGTGGCAGCAATCCGCCAGATGGAGCGCCATCCCCGGGGTCAAACCCTTGATCGAAATCGCTGCATCGGGATCTGAGGGCTGTTCGGCCCATTTCCGGGCCGGGCCGCCCTTTTTGGCGGCGCGGCGGAAACTCATCCCGGGAAAAATTACCTCCATCGCCTGACGCGCGGCCAGAATTCCCTTGCCGACGTCCTCATAAACGTCCTCGACCTTATCCAGATGCAGTTTAGCCAGCGCCTGCTTGACGGCTTTTTCCGAGAATTCCATGTTTTCCCGCCGGGAGGCCTTTTCCAGGATGGTTTTGCCCAGTTTGATATATTCGGCCTGGGCCTGGCGGCGAATGTAACGCTTAATCGCCGAACGCGCCTTACCGGTAATCACAAACCCTTCCCAGCGCGGGGACGGATGCTGGGCCTTGGAGCGCAGAATTTCCACCTGGTCGCCGTTCTCCAGCTGATGGCGCAGCGGCACGTGGCGGCCGTTGACCTTGCCCCCGACACAGGTGTCGCCTACCGCGGTATGGACCGCGTAAGCAAAATCCACGATCGTTGAGCCACGCGGCAGCGGCAGCAGATCCCCCTTCGGGGTAAAGCAAAACACCTGATCCTGGAACATTTCCATCTTGGTGTGTTCCAGAAATTCCTCAGGCGTGGTCGCCAGTTCCAGAATTTCCAAAAGTTCCTGCAGCCATTTGTACTGGATGCCGTCCTTTTCGCTTGAGCCTTGTTTGTAGCTCCAATGGGCGGCCACGCCTTTCTCGGCAATTTCATGCATTGTTTCGGTTCTGATCTGGATCTCGATACGGTAATTGTCCGGCCCGATGACGGCGGTGTGGATCGACTGGTAGCCGTTTTGCTTGGTGGTGGAAATATAGTCATCAAAAGTACCCGGAACCATCGACCAGCTTTGATGAATAATGCCCAGCGCCTTGTAGCAATCGGCCACTTCATCAACGATCACCCTGAATGCAATCACGTCCGAGAGCTGTTCAAAGCCCAAATGATTGCGTTCCATTTTCATCCAGATCGAATAGGGGGTTTTTTCACGGCCGAAAACCGTCGACTTGATGCCGTTCTTTTTCAGAACCCGCTTGATTTTGGCGGCGATCGATTTGGATATGTTGCCGCCCTTTTTCTTCAGGTAGGTGAGGCGCTGGTTGATCGATTCATAGGCCTCGGACTGGAGTTCGCGAAAGGCGATGTCCTCCAGCTCGTCCTTCATTTTGCGCATGCCGATGCGTTCGGCCAAAGGAGCATAAATCTCCATCGTCTCGAGCGCGATGCGGCGGCGTTTTTCGGGTGAGGTGATGTGATGCAACGTGCGCATATTATGAAGCCGGTCCGCCAGTTTCACCAGCAGCACCCGGATATCGTTGGACATGGCCAGCAGAAATTTACGGAAGTTTTCAGCTTCACGCACGCTCTCGGTGGGCAGTTCAATCCGCGACAGTTTGGTCACCCCGTCGACCAGCCGGGCGATCTGCTTGCCGAACGTCTCTTCAATTTCCTCTAACGTGGAAAGCGTATCCTCAACCGTATCGTGCAGCAGCCCGGTGACAATAGTGTCGCTATCCAGGTGCATTTCGGTTAGGATTTCGGCGACTTCCAGCGGGTGCATGAAATACGGGTCGCCGGAAGCCCGGGTCTGCTCGCTGTGGGCCTGTTCGGAATAATCGTAGGCCTTGGTGATCAGGGACTCGTTGACCTGCGGGTCGTATTCCCTAACCCTCTCAACCAGTTGCGCCTGTTTTTTCAACGGCCAGATTCGCATTTTTTTCAGCACCAGTTATCCATATTGTGAACGTCGATATATAGATATAAGCCGGTTTCGGCTGTCAACAAACAAAAAACCCGGCAGGAACGCTGGCCGGGTTTCATTTTTCGCATTTTTGGCGGGATTATTCGTCCTCGGGCTCGATAATATTGACATCCTTTTTTTGCTCAAGATTTTCCTTTTCCAGGTTGGCCTTCTGGATGTCTTTTTCCACGACTTCCGGGACCGCCTCGCCGGCGCCCTCCCGCGCGCTCATCAAAAGGTCGGGATTGTCCTCTTCCGGTTCGTCCATCTCAACCAGCTTTTGGATCGAATGGATGATATTTTCCTTCATTTCCCCTGGCAGAATCTTGTCTTCGGCAATTTCCCTTAAGGAAACGACCGGGTTTTTGTCGTTGTCGCGATCCACCAAAAGCGCCTCGCCGGAGGAAATCTGGCGCGAACGCTGGCCGGCATAAAGCACCAGGTCAAACCGGTTGGTAACTTTCGTGATGCAGTCTTCCACAGTGACGCGGGCCATTTCTCTAATCTCCTTGAAATAAAGACCTTTTTGATCCAGACCGCAGGCTTATAACTTCAGGGCGGGACGAAGTAAAGAATATTTTCTTCCTAGAGAAGGAGCGCTTTGCCCTCTTCGGGAAGCTCTGCCAGCAACTCCGCTGCGGTCTGGCCTGAGACCGGATGGCGCCACCCCGGGGCCAGGTCGTACAAAGGCTGCAGGACAAAATGGCGCAGGTGCATCCTCGGGTGGGGCAGCGCCAGACCCCCACTTCCGCCGGCCAGCACCCGGCCATTATAATCCAGCAAATCCAGGTCGATGATCCGGGCCTGGTTTTTAATTCTCCGGACGCGGCCCATTTCCTCCTCAACCGCGTGGAGTATCTCCAAAAGCTCCCCAGGGGTTAGCGGCGTCTCTATTTCCGCCACCGCGTTTACAAACCATGGCTGGTCCGAAGCGGGGACCGGCGCGCTTTTATAAAAAGGGGAGACCCCTTGAACCTTAATGTCCTTTTGCCCGAGGGACTGCAGGGCTTTAAGTAAATTTTCATGGGCGGAGGCTCCGCCGGGGCCGGGCAAGTTTGCTCCAAGGCCGATTAATATCACTGCATTTCCCTTCCCAAGACCGGTTGCACTTTGGCTACCGTTTCATTAGGGTCCGAACCCAACTACCGATGAGGGCTGTGCCGCAGCAAAAATCGGTCAGGATTAGGAGAAAACGGTGAAAAATAGCCATCTATTTGAGGCGATTTCGACGCCATCCTGCCCGATTTGGGCGCGGTCCAGTAAGGATTGGGCTGATGTCCCCGCAGAATACGTCAAGAATTTTCGCCGATACCCCATATCGCCGGCAATTATTTCCTGTTCTGCGGGGAAATCAGCGCCAACACAGTTCCACTCGGTAATTGGGTTCAGACCCTAAACGAGGTGGATGGTGAATAAAAGCATAAATCCGCCCGGGGATTGCCCCCTGTGTCCCAGGCTTTGCGGCTTTCGCCAGGACAATCAAAAAACCTACCCTGATTTTTTCAACGCCCCGGTTCCCTCATTTGGCGATCCTGGCGCGGCGCTTTTGATCGTCGGCCTGGCCCCCGGCCTGAAAGGGGCCAACCGCACCGGCCGCCCGTTTACCGGGGATTACGCCGGGGATCTTTTATATCCGACCCTCTTGAAATTCGGGTTTGCCGAAGGGGCGTACGGCGCCAGCCCGGACGACGGATTGACGCTGAAAGATACCCTGATCACCAATGCGGTGCGCTGTGTGCCGCCGGAGAATAAACCGGTTGGGGTGGAGATTAACACCTGCCGGCCTTTTTTGGTTAATCAGATCAAAGCGTTAGGGAATTTGAAAACCATCCTGGCGCTCGGCGGCATCGCCCACAGAAGTGTCGTAACTGCCTATCAAAAACGCCAGGTGGACTATCCCTTCGGCCATGCCAGCAACCATGACCTTGGGGGCGGGATAAGGCTGGTCGACAGCTATCATTGCTCCCGCTACAACACCAACACCGGGCGCTTGACCACCGACATGTTTGAAAGTCTGTTTGCCAGTCTTCGTGAAACCATATAAGGGTTTGCCATGGCCCACCACCCTCATCACGCCAACGAAAAGCGGATTCTCAAGGCGCTTTTGCTGACCGGGATTTTCATGCTGGTGGAAGTGGCTGGCGGTCTCTATGCCGGGTCACTGGCGCTGTTGGCCGATGCCGGACATATGCTGACCGATACCGCAGCGCTGGCGCTGGCTTACGGGGCGTTTCGCCTGAGCCGCCGCCCCGCCGACCAGATGAGAACCTATGGTTATGACCGCTTTCAGGTGTTGGCGGCCTTTATCAACGGGCTGGTGCTGTTCGGGATTTTTGTCTGGATTGTCAAGGAGGCGATCGAGCGCATCCTGGTCCCATCAGATGTTCTGGCGATCCCGATGCTGGTGGTCGCCAGCGCCGGGCTCATTATCAACCTGATATCATTTAAAATCCTCCACCCGGGGTCAAAAGACAATCTCAATATCAAGGGCGCCTTGCTGCATGTGGCCTTTGATATCCTGGGCTCGATCGGGGCGATCATTGCGGCGGTGGTCATTTACTTTACCGGCTGGATGAAAATTGACCCGATCCTGTCGATCTTCCTGGCCGCCATGATTCTGCCGTCGGCCTGGAATCTGTTAAAAAAAGCCACCCATATCCTGATGGAAGGCACCCCCGACAGCTTCGATGTCGAGGCCCTGAAGAAAGACCTGGTCAGCCATGTCCCGGGCCTGAAGGATATTCATCATGTGCATGTCTGGCTGTTGACCGCCGAGCGGCCGCTGCTGTCCATGCACGCAACCGTGGGGGACATCAAAAAAAGCGAAAAAATACTTTTAGGCATAAAAAAACGCCTGATCGATGAACATGGCATCAACCATTCCACGGTCCAGATTGAGACCGAGGCGTGCGCCGACCACTAAAAAAACGGCGGCCCGAAGACCGCCGTTTCAAATTTCATGTCCTGGGTCTTACCAGATGCTGACCCGCTCTTCCTCGGGCCGGAACAAGGCATTCCCCTCCTCAACCCCAAAGGCTTCATAAAACGGCGTGAAGTTCATCAGGGTGCCGTTTGCGCGGTATATTGTAGGCGAATGCGGATTGGTCAGGATCAGGTTCCGGAGCGCTTCCTCGCGGTATTTATTGCGCCAGATCTGGGCGAACCCGATGAAGAACCGCTGGTCGCCGGTCAGCCCGTCGATGACCGGGGCTTCCTCGCCATTCAGCGACATCCGGTAGGCCTTGTAGGCCAGAGTAATGCCGGACAGGTCACCGATATTTTCACCCAGCGTCAGCTGGCCATTGACGTTCAAACCTTCCATCGGGCTGAACTGGTTATACTGGTCGACAAGCACCGCGGCTTTAGCTTCAAAAGCGGTGGCGTCCGCTTCACTCCACCAGTCACGCATATTTCCATCACCATCAAAGCGGCGTCCCTGGTCATCAAAGGCGTGGCCGATTTCTTGGCCGATAACCGCGCCAATCCCGCCATAGTTGACCGCCGGATCCGCTGTCAGGTTGAAGAACGGCGGCTGCAGGATAGCGGCCGGGAACACGATCTCGTTCATGGTCGGGTTGTGATAGGCGTTGACCGTCTGAGGCGTCATACCCCATTCCCCGCGGTCGATTTCCTGGTCCAGTTTGTCAATGTTGTCCTGGTAAGCCCAGGCATTGGCGCGGGCCATGTTGCCGATTGGATCGTCGGCGCGGATTTCCATGCCCTGATAGGTTTCCCACTCATCGGGATAGCCAATTTTGGTCATCATTTTTGAGCGTTTTTGCTCGGCCATGGCTTTGGTTTCATCGGTCATCCAGTCCAGTTCCTGAATGCCTTCCTGGAACGCAGCCATCAGGTTTATAACCAGATTTTCCATCGCAACCTTGGCTTCGGGCGGGAAATGGCGGTCGACATAAACCTTGCCGACGCCTTCGCCCAGCGTCGCATTGATAACCCGGACCCCGGTTTTCCAGCGTGGGGCTTGTTCCTCCAGGCCGTTTACCAGTTTACCCATGAAGTTAAAGTGGGCGTCCTTAAACTCACTGGAAAGAAACGTCGCTTCCCCGTTCATGGTCTGGAAACGCAGATAATCTTTCCACGCATCAAGCGAAGCGCCATTGATAATTCCGCCCAGCGCCTGGAAATAACTAAGCTGGGCAACCACCAATTCTTCACGTCCGGTAAGACCAGCACCCTCAAAGAAAGCTTGCCAGTCAATTTCAGATGTCACTTCTTCATCCAGATTTGCGGTGTTGAAAAGATTGTAGAGAGCCGGAATGTCACGATTTTGAACCGGTGACCAATGATTCTCGGCGATCTGCATTTCGATCCCAATAACGTTTTGGGCGCGCCCGGCGGCATTATCAAAACCCGCCATTTCAAACAAGCTGGCGATATAGAGGGGATAGGCGGCGCGGATTTCATCGAATTTTTCACCCTCGTTAAGGTAATAATCGCGCCCGGGCAGCGCCAGCCCGCCCTGCCAAATGTAAGCCATGTAACGGGAACTGTCACCAAGATCAGGAAATACGGCGGTTCCCAATGGGGCATGCACACCGGTATAACCGGTGGCCCCGAACGCCTTTACAAGGTCGGTGGTATTTTTAATCGCACTGATTTTTTCGAAATAGGGTTTTAAGGGCTCGGCCCCTTTGCCCTCAACCAGGTCTTTGTTCAATAGGCTGGCGTAAAAATCACCGATTTTTTGTTCAATCGACCCGGCGGCAAGATTATCCTGGGCGGCAAGCTCCTCAATGATAGTGCGTTGATTAGCTTCGCTTTCATCCCTGAGAATGCGGAAAGAGCCATAGCTGGTCGAATCGCCGGGAATTTCAGTTTCGGCAAGCCAGGTCCCGTTGACATAATTGAAAAAATCATCCGCCGGGTTGACGCTGTTATCAAAACCGGAAAAATCAATCCCGCTTTCGGTGGCATAGGGAGAGACCTTCACCTCTTCCGTGGGTTGGTCGCCCCGGTCACAGGCCGCCAGTAAAAAGGCGCAGGTCACCAGTATCGCTGTCGTTTTATTCATTTCTTCCTCCTGGTTGTGGATTTTCCTTTAACGGCTTTGTTGCCAGCCGTTTTTTAGGCATGGGTTTAGGTAGCAAAATGATCGCTTGATTAAAAGGAAAAAAACTTAATGTGGGGACAAAATTTTGTGACGTCAGCCCCGGTCTTTCAACAGTATTTCCTTCTGGCGCTGCCAATCCCGCTTCTTTTGGGCTTCGCGTTTGTCATGGCGCTTTTTGCCCTTGGCCAGCCCCAAGGCCAGCTTGACCCGGTTTTTTTCATTGAAATAGAGCATCAAGGGAATAAGGGTCAGGCCCTGGCGCTGGCTGGCGGCGGCAAGTTTGTTGATCTGTTTTTTATGGAGCAGCAATCTTCGCGGCCGGCGCGGCTGGTGATTTGACTGGTTGCCGTGACTGAACTCCGGGATATGGGCGTTGACCAGGAAAACCTCACCCGCTTTGACCTCAGCGTAGGATTCGGCCAGCGAGGGGGCCTGGGTGCGCAGTGATTTCACCTCCGTGCCCTTAAGCTCAATTCCCGCCTCGAAGGTATCAAGGATTTCGTAATTGAACCGGGCCTTGCGGTTTTTGGCGATAATGCGAATGTCCCTGTCGGGCTTTTTTTTGCGCGGTGCGGCCATTTTCAAAACTTCTTTTAAGCCAAGAGTCCGCAGCCCTTTAGGGCGGATTTGACGATTTTTCTTGAACCCTCGCCCAAAGGCGCCAGCGGCAGCCGGACATCCGCCCGGCACAGCCCCAAAAGGTGCGCCGCATATTTAACAGGAACCGGGTTGGTTTCAACAAAAAGATTGTTGTGAAGCGGGGTCAGCCTTTGGTGTATCTTTCCAGCTTCCTCAAAATCACCGGCCAGGCAAAGGTTTTGAAATTCTGAACACAGCCCGGGGGCAATGTTGGCGCTAACCGAAATGCACCCCGCTCCGCCCTTTTGATTGAACTCCAGCGCGGTGATGTCATCGCCGGAAAGCTGGAGGAAATCCTTGCCCACCAATGCCGCCTGGCGCAGCGGGCGGTCGAGATCACCGGTGGCGTCCTTGACGCCGATGATGGTTTGACACGCTTCATAAAGCCGCGCCATGGTCTCCGGCGTCATGTCCACGGCGCTGCGGCCCGGGATGTTGTAAATCAAAACGGGAAGCCCGGTGGCCCCGGCGACCGCCTTGAAATGAAGATAAAGGCCTTCCTGGGTGGGCTTGTTGTAATAGGGGGTGACTACCAGCAGACCGCCGGCGCCCGCTGTCTCGGACTGGCGCGCCAGGAATATCGTTTTCTCGGTGCAATTGGTGCCGCACCCGGCGATTACCGGGATACGCCCAGAGACGGCTTCAACGGTGAGTTCCACCACCCGTTTGTGTTCGGCTTCGGTCAGGCACGGCGCCTCCCCGGTGGTGCCGCAGGGAACCACGCCATGGGATCCTTCGGCCACCTGGCGGCTGACCAGGGCCTGAAACGCCTCAGCATCCACCTTGCCATCCAGAAACGGCGTAATCAGCGCGGTGATCGATCCTTTGAACATGAATTTGTCCGGTTCCTTTCCGGGCAAAGGTAAACGGCCCGGCGCAAAGGAGCAAGAAAAAGGATCGCTCCTGGCCAAAAAGAAAAGACGGCGGAAAACATCCGCCGCCTGATCCGGTTAGGGTTTGGGAAAGGTTAAGGCCTATTCCTCGTCATCCTCGCTATTATGCCAGCTAAACGCAAAATTTCCGATCCAGGAAAATTTTTCCAACTCGTCCTGGTCCAGGACACCGTCACCATTTTTATCCATGCGCTCAAACAGCTCTTGGTGGCCGCGGACAAATTCTTCCCGGGAGATGGCGCCGTCTTCATCGCTGTCCAGATCCTCAAGGCCCCGGCCATGCGGGGAATGGAACATAAACCCGTGCGGGGCGGCAAAGGCAAACCCGGGAAGTTCGGGCAGGCCATTTAACCCAAACTCAAAATCACCCAGGAAGCCGTTCTTTTCATGGAACCGTTCCATGGCTTCAGCCATCTGCTCCCCCGCCTCGCCCAGGTGCTCTTCCAGCATCAGGGTAAATTCATCACTGTCAAAGAAATGATCGCCATCAAACGCGAACTCCTCCAGCCACTTGCCATGATGGTCATGAAATTTTTCCATAACCTCGGCGACCCGCCGCTCGGCATAATTCTCGATCTCCTGGATTTCCAGTTGATTGTCGCCGTTTTCATCAAATTTTTCCATCATTTCGGCCCAGTGCTGCTGGCGCCAATCCTGGTCATATTTGCCGCTGTCCTGTTCATAAGACAGGTATTCGTTTTCGGAAATTTTCCCGTCGCCGTTGCTATCAACGTCAGAAAATGAACCAACTTTATAGAAATCAATGCTGATCCCATCATCATCGCGGTCGGGGTGGGCAAACGCCTGGGCGGACAAGACCAAAGCCGTGGAAAATCCAAAAATCGTCAAGTATTTATGCATCGTGTGTCTCATCTGTGGGTCGTAACTGGCGGAAAGAAGTTCCAAAAACCTCTAAGATGATACGTATAAGTCCCTATTCCCCTTCGCTGCAAATAAAGTGATTTCATTTTTTTGCGAGCAGCAGGTTTTGGCCGTAGACTCATAAACAGAAAGAGGGTTAATCTCT
>JADFFP010000206.1 GCA_022568115.1 Pseudomonadota bacterium
GTTCGCCTAAAATCAAGGCCGGGTTATCGATGCTGCTGGCGCGTTCGACCTGGATTTTCAGTTGCCGCGCCTGGGAAGAAGACCCGGCCAGGATAATATCCAGAATTTCCCTGCTGTCTGCAAAATCTGGCATTATCAAAGGTTTCGTGCCATTCTATTTTCCACCCCCTCACCTTAATCCTCTCCCACGGAGGGGAGAGGAAATCAACTTAAAACCCCCTCTCCCTTGATGGGAGAGGGATGGGGTGAGGGTGGCGAATGATCAATATAAATACTTAGGCCGCCTTTTGCCTGATCAGCGGCAGGAAGTAGTCCTTCAATGCCGCCGTCACTTGCTCAGGGCTTTTCAACTGGTTGAGGATTTGCCTGAGCTCCGCGGAATTTGGCAGGCCCTTGGTGTACCAGCCGAGGTGCTTGCGGGCGATTTTCAGGCCATTATCACTGCCGTAATGATCCAGCATCGCCTGGTAGTGATCCAGAATCACCTCCAGCTGCCGGGAAAGCGGCGGGTCGGGAAGCCTCTTCCCGGTTTCCAGATAATGCATGACCTGGGACAAAAACCATGGTTTGCCGTAGGCCCCGCGCCCGATCATGACGCCGTCGGCGCCTGATTTGTCCAGCGCCTGGTCGACCTCATCAAGGGTTGTGATATCGCCATTAACAACCAGCGGGATAGAGATGGCTTCCCTGACCTTGCGGATAAAAGACCAGTCCGAGGCGCCGCGGTACATCTGGCAGCGGGTCCGCCCATGGACGGTGATCATCTTGACCCCCAGCTCTTCGGCGAGGCGGGCCAGTTCAGGTGCGTTGCGGGTTTCATCGTTCCAGCCGGTGCGCATCTTGAGGGTGACCGGAATCTTAACCGCTTTTACGGTTTTCTCGATAATTTTGCCGGCGTGGTCCAAATCCCGCATCAGGGCGGAACCGGCGTCGCCATTGACCACCTTTTTCACCGGGCAGCCCATATTAATGTCGATAATATCGGCGCCGCGCATCTCGTTCAGTTTCGCGGCCCTGGCAACGATATCCGGCTCGCACCCGGCCAGCTGAATGGCGAACGGCTGCTCCTCCGGCACCCACATGGCCATCCGAAGGGTGCGCCGGTTATCATGGATAACCGCTTCGGAAGCGAGCATCTCGGAAATCACCAGCCCGGCGCCAAAGCTCTTGACCAGGCGGCGGAACGGCAGATCGGTGACCCCCGACATGGGCGCCAGGATGACCGGAGCTTCCAATTCTATTGAGCCGATTTTCATGGGGCCTCTCATAAACCTTTTATTCGCCCGTTGGCAAGGGGGGTAAGATACCTTAAAGTCAGGCCGGGTGTAAGGACCGGTACGAAACATGACCATAAAAGCGATAATCGTAGCCGCCGGATCAGGGGTGCGGGCCGGAGACGGCCCGCCCAAGCAATACCGGCGAATCGGCGGCGTCCCGGTGCTGCGGAGGACTGTAAAAGCCTTCCTCAATCACCCGGATATCGATGGCGTCATGGTGGTCGCCAACCCCGAACATGCTGATCTTTACCGGGAAGCTGTGGGGGACCTGGGCCTCCCCTCCCCGGCGCCTGGCGGAGCAACGCGCCAAGCCTCGGTGCTGGCCGGCCTGAAGGCACTTGAGGGCGATCCGCCGGAGGTGGTCCTGATCCATGATGCGGCCCGCGCCTTTGTTACAAGGGAGGTGATTTCCCGGGTAATCGACAAGGTCAGGGAAACCGGGCATGGGGCGATTCCGGCGCTAGCCATTGCCGATACCCTTAAGGAAGCCGCCGGCGGACAAATTACCAAAACCGTTGACCGCGCAGGCTTGTTCGCGGCCGAGACCCCTCAGGGATTTCCTTATTCCGCGATCCTGGCAGCCCATCAAAAGGCCGCTGGCCAAGACCTGACCGATGACGCGGCGGTGGCCGAGGCGGCGGGCCTGAAAGTTTCCATCGTGGCCGGGGATAAGACCAACATCAAGCTAACCAGAAAAGAGGATTTCGGGGAAATGTCTGGCGATATCAGAACCGGCTCGGGCTATGATGTGCATGCCTTCGAGGCCGGCGATCATGTAATTCTGGGGGGCATTAAAATACCTCACAGCAAGGCGTTGCGCGGCCATTCGGATGCTGACGCGGCCCTGCACGCGCTCACCGATGCGCTGTTGGGCGCTATCGGCGAAGGCGATATTGGTGATCACTTCCCCCCCTCGGACGGCAAATGGAAGAATGCCCCTTCGGATATCTTCCTGAAGCATGCGGCTGAACTGGTGGCGAAAAAGGGCGGGCGCATCACCAATGTCGACCTGACAATCATCTGTGAGGCACCCAGGATCGCACCCCACCGGGAGGCGATGCGGAAGAACATCGCCAGTCTGTTGGGGATTGCTCTTGACCGGGTCAACGTCAAGGCGACCACCACCGAAAAGCTCGGCTTTACCGGACGCGGCGAAGGGATCGCGGCCTGGGCAATCGCCACCGTGGCGCTCGGCGGCTGAGTTGGATCGCTTTCTCTATCGCCTGGCGACCCTTTTCGGGATCGGGAAACTGCCCAGGGCGCCCGGCACCTGGGGCTCGCTGGCGGCGCTAATCATTGCCGTTCCCCTGCTCCATTACATCACCTGGCCTATCTTCATCGGCCTGACAGCGGTTCTGTTCATGCTCGGCATCGCCGCTGCTGATGTCTATGCCAAAAAGACCGGTGAGGAAGACTCCCCGAAAGTGGTTATCGACGAACTGGTGGGCCAGTGGATTGCCCTGTTTCCACTTGCCCTGGTGGTCCCGTTCGGGGATCTCCGCTGGGCGGCGCTGCTGACCTTCGTGCTGTTTCGCGCACTCGACATCCTGAAACCCTGGCCGATCAGAAGGCTGGAGAAAAAACCAGGGGGCGGCCTTTCGGTCATGCTGGATGATGCCGTGGCCGGGATCATGGCCGCCGCGCTCCTTTATCTGGTGGGAATTTACCTGTGACCTTCCCGAAGGATATTCTTGATCTGGCCTCTGAACTGGTGGCGCTTTGCGTTAAGAAAAAAATCATCGCGGCGACCGCTGAATCCTGCACCGGGGGGCTGGTGGCCGCCGCCATCACGGAAATCCCCGGCGCCTCCGAATGCCTGATGGGAAGCTTTGTCAGTTATTCCGATGACATGAAAACCAGGATGCTTGGGGTCTCATCCAAGACCCTTGAGGAATTCGGTTCTGTGTCCGAGGCGACAGCCCGGGAAATGGCCGGGGGGGCGCTCAAGGCTGCTTCCGCTGATTTCGGGGTGGCGATCACCGG
>JADFFP010000207.1 GCA_022568115.1 Pseudomonadota bacterium
TGAGATTGAGCGTGAGGTCGAACACGACGTCATCGCCTTTCTCACCAGTGTTGCCGAAAACGTCGGCGAGGAAGCGCGCTTCCTGCACCAGGGGATGACCTCATCCGACGTTGGAGATACCTGCTTTAGCGTCCAGTTAGTGCGCGCCGCCGATATTCTGCTTAAAGACCTGGACGGTCTGCTGGCGGTTCTGAAAGACCGCGCACTGGAGCACAAGGGTACCCTTTGCATTGGGCGTTCCCACGGGATTCATGCCGAGCCGACAACCTTCGGCCTCAAGATGGCCAAGTTCTATGCCGAATTTACCCGCAACAAGGCGCGCCTGGAACGCGCCCGGGAAGAGATCGCCACCTGCCAGGTCTCCGGTGCGGTCGGCACCTTCGCCAATATCGACCCGAAAGTGGAACAACACGTCGCCAAAAAGATGGGGCTGGTCCCTGAGCCGATCTCAACCCAGGTGATCCCCAGAGACCGCCATGCCATTTATTTCGCAACATTGGCCGTGATCGCCTCCTCGGTCGAGCACCTGGCGACCGAAATCCGTCACCTGCAGCGGACCGAGGTGCTGGAAGTGGAAGAATTTTTCTCAAAAGGGCAAAAAGGCTCCTCCGCAATGCCCCACAAGCGCAACCCGATTTTGTCGGAAAACCTGACCGGCCTGGCCCGGCTGGTGCGCGGCTACGTCATGCCGGCGCTGGAGAACGTGGCGCTGTGGCACGAGCGCGATATCTCGCATTCCAGCGTAGAGCGCAACATCGGCCCGGATGCCACGATAGCTCTGGATTTTGCCCTTGCCCGGCTGACCGGGGTAATCAAAAACCTGGTGATTTATCCCGGCAACATGTTGAAAAATCTGAATAAATTGGGCGGCGTGGTCAATTCCCAGCGGGTCCTGCTGGCCCTGACCCAAGCCGGCGTCTCCCGCGAGGACGCCTACCGGATCGTCCAGGCCAGCGCCATGAAGGTGTGGCAAAACGGCGGCAATCTTCTCGATTACCTCAAGAAAGACAAAAAGGTCACCTCGGCGCTGTCGGCTAAGGAACTGGAGGGCCTTTTCGACATGGCCTACCACACCAAGCACGTCGATACCATTTTCAAGCGGGTGTTCGGGTAAACCCGGACATGTCCTCCGCCGGTGACAAGCAAAAAGCCTGGGATGCCCATTGGCGCAGCGGCAGTCTGTCATCGTTAAGCTCAGGTGACAAATCCACCGAAGCGCCCGAAGCGATCGCCGCCTGGAACGGGTTTTTCAGGAAACTCTTAAGACGCGCCAAAATCCTCGATATCGCCACCGGCAACGGCATTGTCCCGGCCCATGCCCGGGCGTTCTCACAGGAATTCCACAGCGCTTTCGAGATCACCGGCATCGACCAGGCGGATATCGATCCTCTGGCCACGGTGACGGAGCAAAAGGGCCTTCTGGAGGGGATTACATTCAAAGCCGGGATCGCCGCGGAAGACCTGCCCTTCGAGGATGCCGCCTTCAATGCTGTCACCGGCCAGTATGCGATCGAATATACCAATACGGTTGAGACCGCCGGCGAGGTTGCCAGGGTGCTGAAGGCAGGCGGGCGGTTTCGTTTTGTCTGCCACGCCCGGGAGGGCGGTATCGTCACCTTTAATGCCCCCAAGGCCGAACAATGCGTCTGGCTTTTGAAGCAAAGCGGGGTGTTTGAAGCCTTAAGCGCCGCGGCCCGGGCGGCGTTTGAAAATTCTCCGGACCGCGAAGAAACCCGAACCCGCTTTCGGAAGCGCGCCGTGGAAGCCCGTGACAAGCTGGCCAAAATGGGGGAAAATCAGGAGGTACAGGACCTTCTGAACAACCTGATCCAGGTTTACATTGCCCGGGACCAGTTCGGCAATTACGCAGGTTTCGAGAAATGGCTTAAAGGGGTTTTTGACGAGGTCGCGGGCCAAGTGCAAATGATCCGGGCGCTTGAAGAAGCCGCGCTTGATTTTGACGGTATAGACCGGCTGTCGGAAGTGCTGCAAAGGGCGGGATTTGATGAGATAACCATTGCCGAACTGCTGGCAGGGCCAAACAAGATCCTGTTGGCCTGGCAAATTGAAGGGGTTCGGGTTTAGGGTCTGAACCCAATCAGGGCCATGGGTTCGGGTCTAGCCGGTATCTTCCATGATCTGGGTCATGGCCTCTTCCATCAGGTCTTTCATCGCTTTTCTGACCCGGTGTTCGGAAACATCCAGGTGCTGGGCGTCCAGGTCGCCCTTCACTTTTCTATAAACGTCTTCTTCGCCCGGTTCCACAAGATCCGCCTTTACCACTTCCAGCGCATAAGCCGCTGATGCTTCCTCTTCCAGGCCCAGCAGGTCAGCCGCCCACAGTCCCAGCAGTTTGTTGCGCCGGGCATTGGCCCTGAATTTCAGCTCTTCATCGTGGGCGAATTTATCTTCGAACGCTTTTTTGCGGTCATTAAACTGTGTCACGGGGTTCATCCCTTCCTCTTTTGGCCTAAAAAACCTCCTGCTGACATAAATGCTGGAGGCCGCCAGATCAACATCTTATCACAGCTTTTTTTCGGCCCCGAAAAAAAGTTCGAAAATCGCTTTGTTCCCCATTGTGCCGTCAGCGCTCTTCGGGTATGTTGCGGCCTTAATTTTGCTCAACACAACATAGAACTTCAGCCCAAAATGACAAAACGCAGAAAACTTTACGAAGGCAAGGCAAAAATTCTTTACCAGGGGCCTCAACCTGGAACGCTGGTACAATATTTCAAGGACGACGCCACCGCCTTCAATGCCCAGAAAAAAGGCAACATCGCCGGCAAGGGCGTCCTCAACAATCTGATCTCGGAGAAGATTTTTTCCGGCCTTGAGACGATCGGCGTCCCGACCCACTTCATCAAGCGGGCCAATATGCGCGAGCAATTGGTCAAAAAGGTCGAGATTATCCCGCTCGAGGTGATCATCCGCAACGTGGTGGCCGGCTCCATGGCCAAACGCCTGGGGCTTGAGGAAGGGATGGAGCTGGACCGTTCGATTATCGAATTTTCCTACAAGGACGACGCCCTGGGCGACCCCCTGGTGGCCGCCGAACATGCGCTGGCGCTCGGCTGGGTCAGCGACGACGAACTGGACCAGATCACCGCCATGGCGTTCCGCATCAACGATTTCATGTGCGGGCTGTTCGCCGGCATCGGCATCCGCCTGGTCGACTTCAAGCTGGAGTTCGGGCTCTCTGTTGACGAGAACGGGGAAGAGGTGATCATCCTGGCCGATTAGATCAGCCC
>JADFFP010000208.1 GCA_022568115.1 Pseudomonadota bacterium
ATAAACCACCCGGTCTTCCCACAGACCCTGCAACCGTTTAAAGATATCCATCACATGATAATCGATGAACCCACCGCGATACACCTCCGGGAACGGGTCGCCCAGAATTTCGCAGGCGGTTCGCGACAGGATGGGTGTGCTGGGGAATGCTTCCCCGGCGTGCAGATCGTTCGGGTAGACCAGATAAATCCGGTCGGGAAACCGTTGATGGATGTCCACAAGGCGCCGGTCCCATTCCGGCGTGCGGATGACCATATCGTCATTGAGCGGCACGATGATGTCGCCGGTCGACCGCCGGTAGCAGGCGGTATTGAGTCCACCCATCGACAGACTCGGCCCGACGATCCGGGTGACGGAAATGTCATCGCAGCCGAGGGCATGGCTGGCGGGATCGTCTTCATCGACATACAGGACGATCTCCAGCCGGTCCGGGTCCGCGGTCCTTTCCACCACACTGCGCAGGAACCGTTCGGCCCCTTCGGGACGGCCGCGGGTGGGAAGCAGGATGGAAATCGTGATCTCAGGTGCCATGGTTCCATTGCCCATAGCGGTAAAAAGCGATCAGAGTCGAAGGGTCCCGGATTTCGGATTGTTCGATCATGGTTTGAATTTCATCCACCTCGCACACCTTCATCTCCAGATGCCCCATCTCGCCCGCCGCGAAGGGCCGCACCGTTTCGCAGTCGAGCCCCGCAAACAGTTGGATTTTTGCCGAGAGCGTTCCGGCATCGACATCGATGATGCCCAACGGCCTGATGTTTTCCTTCCGGCACCGCAACCCGGTTTCCTCCTCCAGTTCCCGCGAAACCGACTCGAGGGGATTCTCCCCGTCTTCCACAAAGCCGCGCGGAATTTCCCAGGACCAGGATTCAATCGGGTGCCGGTAAATTTTGAGCAGGGCGATTCGGCCGCCCACCACGGGCAGAATCGCCACCCCGGTGATGCCGTCCGCAGTGCGCCGTTTGGGAACAACGACCAGGTATTCGGGAACGGGGGTTTGATCCCCGGCAACCACATGGTCGAAATAAATTTCAAACATCTGGTTCTCGGCGATTAGCTTTCGATTTTGGCGTTTGATGGGAGGCGGGTCTTCTTTGCCGGTCGCCATGGGAATGACCTCTTAAAGGAAAGTTAACGGTGCGGTAAGATTTATTTTACTTTTCCGTCCAAATGTTTCCGGTACCAGTCGTAGGTTCGTTGCAACCCGTTCTCCAGCGATACTCCGGCGCGCCATCCCAGCGCATGAATTTTCCTGGAATCCAAAAGCCTTCTGAGGTTGCCGTCGGGTTTGGCGGTATCGAACTTCAGTTGCCCGCGAAACCCGACGGTCGACTGAACCAGCCGGGCCAGCTGGGTGATGGAAGTTTCGCGCCCGATGCCCAGGTTGATCGGGTCCGGCTGGTGATATTTCTTCATCAGAAACACACAGCCCTCGGCGGCGTCCTCCACATATAAAAATTCCCGCTTCGGTTTTCCCGTCCCCCACAAGGTGACCCACTTCTTGTTCCGTTGGTGCGCCTGATGGAATTTTTCGATCAACGCCGCGAGGACATGGCCATTTTCATCAAAATGGTCGCCGGGGCCATACACGTTGGCGGGAATCACCGAAATGAAATTGGCGCCGTATTGCCGGTGGTAAGCCTGGCACATTTTAATGCCGGTCAACTTGGCCATACCAAAGGCGTCGTTGGTTTCCTCGATGTCGCCGGAAAACAGGACTGCCTCTTTCATCGGTTGCGGGCTCTTTATGGGATAGATGCATGAGCTGGACAACAACAGCAGTTTTTTCGCTTTATATTTGAGCGCACAATCGATGACGTTGGTTTGAATCATCAGGTTCTGATAAATGAATTCCGCCGGGTAGGTTTTGTTGGCATGAATTCCGCCCACGCGGGCGGCGGCCAGGAAAACATACTGCGGCTTCTCTTTCGTGAAAAACCGGTCGACCGCTTTCTGATTTGTCAGATCGAGCCCCGTGTGCGTACGGGTGAGGATATGCGAACAGCCTTCCCTCTTCAGCAGACGCAGAAGGGCGGAGCCGATCAATCCGGTATGGCCTGCCACATAAATTCGCGAATTTTTGTTCATGGGATGGGGCCGGGGACCGTCGTATTAATTAATGGCGTTCAGAATATCACAGAGTCGCCCGATTTTGTCTTCCTCCAGGTCGGGGTAGTTCCCGATATAAAACCCGTAAAAATGGATGTGCTCCACTTCCGGATAATTTTTATATTCACCGTCGGGAACGATGCCCTTCAAGTACGGTTGGCGCAGTTGGTTGCCGCCGCCGGCACTGCCCCGGCGAAACTCAACCTTATGATCCCGCAGCGTCTGCATGACCCGTTCGCAAAAATCCGGGTCGGCTTTCTTCAGCACCAGATTGAAGGCGTAATTGCAACTCCCCTCCAGAAGGAAATCGGTCCGGTATTTTTCCGGGTCCAGATGATCCATAAAGATTTTAAAATTGTGGCGGCGCTTTTCGTTGTTCCGGTCGAGCCGCTTGAGCTGGTTGCGGCCCAGCACCGCTCCGATTTCATTGTTGCGCATATTGTACGCCGGGAAAGCGAAGATGAACTCGGGGTTCAATTCCGGATTCTCATCAATATATTGTTGCCGACCCGCTTCGTTTTTCATTTCCCGGACCATGCCGTGCGACCGGAACATGCGGCATACCTGATAAAGGTTTTCGTCGTTGGTGCACACCATGCCGCCTTCGATGGTGGTCATGTGATGCGCAAAATAAAACGAAAAGTTGGACATCCATCCGAATGACCCGAGTTTTTGATCCTGAAACGTAGCGCCGTGAGATTCACACACATCCTCAATCAGGGGAACCTGTTTTTCCTTGAGGCCGTCGAGTAGTTTTTGAGAAAGGCCGTTGAAGCCCTGGGCGTGGGTGAGGAACACCGCGCGGGTGTCCGGACTCAATTTGGAAAGGACCTGATCCTCGTTCATCGACAGCGTGTCGGGCCGGATGTCGACGAAGACCGGCTTGAAACCGCATTGCAGAACCGAGGCAATATCCGAAACCCAGGTCAGGGTGGGAAGAATGATTTCTCCCGGACCATACATGTGTTTAAGGACGGACAGGGTGATCAGGTTGGCGGACGATCCGGAATTGACGAAAACGCTGTGTTGGACCCCCACCCAGTCGGACCACTCTTCCTCGAACGCCTGTACGTTTTTGGATTGGGTGAGAATCGGCTCCCCTTTCGGTCCGTAGAGGTTGA
>JADFFP010000209.1 GCA_022568115.1 Pseudomonadota bacterium
CCTGGTCAAAGCCGACGTCGATTTCGTCGTGGTCGATACGGCCCACGGGCATTCGGTGGGCGTGCTGAACACGGTGGAGCGTGTCAAGGAGGCGTTTCCGGATCTGGAGGTGGTAGCCGGCAACGTGGCGACGCGAAAAGGCACCGAAGACCTCATCGCCGCCGGCGCCGACGCGGTCAAGACTGGAGTTGGACCTGGTTCGATATGCACAACTCGTATCGTGTCGGGCGTGGGCGTGCCGCAGTTGACGGCGGTGATGGAATGCGCCCTGGCCGCCCGCGAACATGTCGTGCCCATCATTGCCGACGGCGGCCTCAAAACATCGGGCGATATCGCCAAGGCGATCGGCGGCGGCGCCCGCGCGGTTATGATGGGCTCGATCCTGGCCGGCACCGAAGAAGCCCCGGGTGAGGTTTTCATCTACCAGGGCCGGTCCTACAAATCCTACCGCGGGATGGGCTCGGTCGGGGCCATGTCGCAAGGGTCCGCCGACCGCTATTTCCAGGAAGACATCAGGGATGCCATGAAACTGGTGCCCGAAGGGGTCGAGGGCCGGGTGCCGTTCAAGGGTCATGTCGCCAACATCCTGCATCAGATGGAAGGCGGCCTCCGGGCGGCGATGGGCTATACCGGCTCGGCGACGATTGAGGACCTGAGCAAGAAATCAGAATTTATTCGCATCTCGAGCGCTTCCTTAAGGGAAAGCCATGTCCATGGCGTCGCGATTACCCGGGAATCCCCCAACTACCCCTTGCCCGAGTAGAGGGCGATGAGGCCGTCAGCCCGCCTGAGAACGGTTTTGGCGCTGCTTGAGGCCTTCTTTTCCGAACTTTCCCAGCCGCTCGATGTTATGGCCGGAAAACATTTCAGCGCCAACCGTTACATCGGCGCCAAGGACCGCCGCGCCATTCAGGAAACGCTCTACCTCCTGATCCGCGATTATCTGGCGCTGGCCTGGAAGGTAGAGGCCTTGAGCTTTGATGTTACGCCGAAGGCGGTGTTGCTGCTGCACCTGGTGGAGGCGGACGCGTTTAAAGAGGGCTTGTTTGGCGGCGATCAATATGGCCTTGAGGCCCTTAATGAAGAGGAAGGCGCGCTCATTAAAGCCCTTGCCAAAAATAAACCCGAAGCGCCGGAGTGGGCAAAACTCAATTGCCCGGAATGGCTTTACCCGGAATTCCTCGAGAGGTTTGGCGATAAAACCGCGGAAGAACTCCAATCTTTAAATCAACGGGCGCCGTTTACGGTCCGCCTCAACAGCCTGAGAGGAAAGTCGGAGGAAACCGCAAAAGAACTGGCGGAGCTGGGGTTTCAGCCAACCAGATATTCACCGCTTGGGTTCACGTCCCAAACGCCGGTGGCGCTGCACAACCACCCCCTGTTTCGTGACGGCAAAATAGAAGTCCAGGATGAAGGATCGCAACTGGCGATGCTGCTGGCTGGCGCCGCTCCGGGGATGCAGGTGGTTGACCTGTGCGCCGGGGCGGGCGGCAAAACGCTCGGTCTGGCGGCGGAAATGGCCAACCGGGGGCAGATTTACGCCTTTGATATTGACCATCGCCGCCTGGGCCAGCTTGGCAAACGCGCACAAAAGGCCGGGGTGCGGAATATCCAGGCGACGGTTTTGCCCGCGGATGGAAAGGGCCGCGCGGGGCTGTTGCAACCGCTTTCGGGCAGGATCGGCCGGGTGATCCTGGATCTGCCCTGTTCCGGCACCGGAACCTGGCGGCGCAGTCCCGATGGTCGCTTTCGCCTGAGCGGGGAAAAGCTCAAGGGCTATCAGGAGCTCCAGAAGGCGCTGCTGGCGGAAGGGGCGGGGCTGGTCAAGAGCGGCGGGCGCCTGGTTTATATCACCTGTTCGCTGCTGGAATCGGAAGGGGAGGCGCAGATCACCGGCTTCCTGGGGGCTGAGAAGGGCTGGAAATGCCTGGATTACCGGGAAATTTTAAAGGAACATGGTTTGCGGAAGATCCCGGAAAGCGCCTCGCATCTTCCCGGCTGCCTGTTGCTGACCCCGGCGCAACATGGCTGTGACGGCTTTTTCGTATGCGTCCTGGAAAAGAAGTAAACATTCACTTAGACAGACCCCGGGGAATAAAGTAGAGGTAAGGGATGATTTTCAAAACAACCAGGTACTTTATGGTAATTGGCGCGTTGATGCTCACGGCGGCGCTGTTTTCAATGCCCGCAAACGCACAAGAATCAAGGCCTTACGGGGAAATTTCAACGCTTTTGGTTGGGGAAGGAAACAGCGCTCTTGCGGCCGGGGATTATAATGCCGCGCTCGCCAGGTTTGAACAATCGATGGTCGCCGACCCGCAGAATATTGAGGCCTACGTCGGTTTGGGCAGCCTTTATTTTGAAGTCAAATCCTTTTCCCTGAGCCTGAAATATTTCGACATCGCGCTGTCGCTGAACCCGACCAGCATGCGTATCCTTGAACTGGCCGCTTATAGCCACCTGGCGGCGGAATCGCTGGATGAGGTTGAGGAAATCCGCAAAAAGATGGAAACCATCTGTCTGGCGGGGACTTGCGAAGAGTTGGAGCGGCTCAACCAGGCGCTTGAGATCAACCAGGCTTCCATCGAAACAGATAACTCAAATAGTTAAGCAATAACAATAGCTTAAAAAAGTTTCTTAAACTTAATTTAAGGTCTTGAATTTCGAATTTTTTCAACTGTTCCGGCACACAGACCGGGGGAAATTGGAAAAACCTGTAATTGCCTGTTTTCTTATCGCCCCTAATCAGGTAAACGCTGTTGATCCTAAATTCAGGGGACGCCCTTTATGGCCGAGCGCATACTGATAATAGATTTCGGATCCCAGGTGACACAACTGATCGCACGGCGGGTACGCGAAGCTGGCGTATACTGTGAGATCGTACCCTATACCAGGGCGCTGGAGGGATTAAAGCGGCTGGCGCCCAAAGGCATAATCCTCTCCGGCGGGCCGGCCTCGGTAACCGGTTCCGATACTCCCAGAGCCCCTGACGAAATTTTTAAACTGGGCCTCCCGGTCCTGGGCATCTGTTACGGCGAGCAGGATATGGTCGACCACCTGGGCGGCACGGTAGCGGCCGCCGGCCACCATGAATTTGGCCGTGCGTCCCTTGAAATCAAGGACGACTGCCTGCTGTTTGAGGGGGTTTGGAAAAGGGGCGACAAGGATCAGTTGTGGATGAGCCACGGCGATACCGTCACCGCGATCCCGGAGGGCTTCAAAATCGT
>JADFFP010000210.1 GCA_022568115.1 Pseudomonadota bacterium
GAGCCGGCCGGTTAAAAATGAAGCCGGAGAGGTGATTGCCTGTGTCTCTATCTCGCGCAACATTTCGGAGCAGCGTGAGATGCAAGAGCAATTACGCCAAGCCAAAAAAATGGAGGCGATCGGCCAGCTGACCGGCGGGGTGGCGCACGAGTTTAACAACCTCCTGACCACAATCCTGGGCAGTCTGAGAATTTTTGAGACCCTGGAGATGGATGAAGAGACACGTGAATGTCTGAAATATACCATTGAGGCCTCCAAAAGGGGAGCAGCCCTAACCGGTCATCTGCTCAAGTTTTCCAGGAAAGAAAAACTGGCGCCTGAAACCCTGAACCCGAACGACCTGTTCAAGGAAATAAATCCCATGCTGGAAATCACGGTCGGCAAAAACATTGCCTATAAATTCCAGCCTGCCCGGGAAAACATCTATATCCATGTTGACCGGAACGAACTTGAAGACGCGCTGCTCAGCCTTTGCAACAACGCCAAGGAGGCTACCCAGCAGGCGGGGGGAAGCGTTAAAGTAGTAGTGACCCATGTAAAAATCACCAAAGGGTCCAAGGTTAACAACAACGTCCCGCCCGGGGAGTATTGCCTGATTTCGGTTTCCGATACAGGTTCGGGAATGTTTGAGGATGTTCTCGAAAAGGCGCTTGATCCATTTTTCACCACCAAGGACGTTGGCGAAGGTTCAGGGTTAGGCCTGAGTTTGGTTTACGGATTTATCCAGCAATCAGACGGTTTTTTGAAAATCAACAGCAAACCTGGCCTGGGAACCTCGGTGTACATGTATTTCCCACTGGTAAAAGGGCAACCGTAGACGAAACCCATGAAAACATTGAGGCCGCAAAAAGAAAAAGTTTCCGCGGCGACTATTTTGTTCGTCGAGGGTGATAAAAAGAAAACTTTACTTGCCACCAAAGCGCTGGGGCCGCTTGCCGGCGCCGTCCTGACCGCCTGGAGCCTGGTGGAGGCCAGCAAGATCATCAAGGGCCAACCGGATATTTCCCTGCTGATCACTCAAATGATAATGGATGGCGAAGATACCGGCCCGGAATTGGTCCGGGAATTCAGGAGTAAATTCAAAAAAGGAAGAATCCTTCTTGTTGCAAGCCACCCCGACAAAGCCCGGGCGCTGATTAAAAAATCCTGCCGGATGGGTGATGTTCTGACCAGTCCCTACTCCTTGAGCAGCCTGATTATCAAGACCGACAACTTGTTGAGAACATGATCCTTTAGGTCATTTAGGGCTTCAGCCACATGTCCAGCCAGCGGAGCACTTCGCGGTGCCACTGGAGCGAATTGGCCGGGCCTATGACCCAGTGGTTCTCATCCGGAAAATACAGAAACCGGCTTGGGATTCCCCTGCGCTGCAGTGCCGTGAAAGCGCCGATGCCCTGGGTGATGGGAACCCGGTAGTCTTTCTCGGAATGGATTACCAGCATCGGTGTTTGCCACGCATCGACGTCCAAGACCGGGTTGAACGCCTCGTGGCTGGCCGGGTCTTCATAATAGGGCCGGCCGCCAAAGCCTTCCTCAAGATAACCGATGATATCGCCAGAGTAGTATTTCATGCGGTTATCAAACATGCCGTCGTGGTTGACCAGACACCTGAAGCGTCTCGGCCAGGCTCCCTCGATCAGGTTCATCATATAACCGCCGAAGGAGGCGCCCAGCGCACACACCCGTTCCCCGTTCAGCCAGGGAAATTTTTCCAGCGCCGCGCTCAGTCCCAGCCGGTGGTCGATCAAGGTCGCGCCGCCGCGGTCGCCGTGGATGCTCTCGACAAAATCCTGGCCGTAACCGGTGGAGCCGTGAAAATCGATAAAGACCACCGCATACCCTGCCCCGGCATAGGTTTGCGGGTTCCAGCGGTAGCTGAAATAATTGCCCATGGAAGCGTGGGGCCCGCCGTGAATAATCAGGGCAACCGGGTATTTGCGCCCGCGGCTGTAATCAACCGGGTGAACCACATAGCCGTAAACGGTATCACCGTGGGCGCCGGTGAAACTGAACTGCTCAAAATCGCCCATCCCGGTACTGGCCAGCCTTTCAGCATTGAGGTTTGTCAGCTGGCGCACAGCTCCATTCGCCAGCAGGTACAGGTTGGCCGGATGCTGTAAATCCGAACGGTCAAACACGACCCCAAAAGAGCTGTCCGCGACGGTCAGAAGCTGGCCGCCGCCGGCCAGCAGTTCAGGGGCGTCGCCATCCACTCTGCTATTTAGCGGCACCCGCCAGGCAACCCGTTCCCCCAAATGATCTGAAAGCGCCAGGATAAAGTTGGAGTCCCTGGTGAAGGTTATAGACACCGGGGAGCGGTCCCAGTTGCCCCCAAGGGTAATCACCTTGCCGCTTTTCAGGTTCATTAACTTGATCTTGTATTGCGCCGCCCAGCGCGCCGGCCCTTCGGTGGCCCGCCACGCCAGCCATTTGCCATCCGGGGAGATGGCCGGGTCCTCATCTCCGGCCAAATTATCACCGGTCAGGTTTTCAGGGCCCCGCCGGCCGCCGATGCGGACTTGGTAGATGTCGTAATTGACCGACCAGGATTCATCCCGGTCCTGCAGCTTGGTGGAAAAATATATGGTGCGGCCATCTGCGGAAAAGACATATTTAGCCACTTCGTTGGAGTAGGCGGGCAGCTCGGCATTCAAGGGCTTAGTAACATTCCACGGCTCTTCTTCAATAACGCCGTCTTGATTGATTTTCGCTACCATTAGCTGGGATTTTTGGCCGGTCCGCCATTTGTCCCAGTAACGGATAATGTGCTGGTCGTAAACGAGCCCCTTTTCGGGGTTTTGTTCGACCAGAATTGCCCTGTTTCTGGAGCATCCCAGCGACCGGCAATCCGGATAAACGGCTGCGGTAAAAGCAATATGACTGCCATCGGTTGAGATTTTAAATGAAGTAACCTCAACCGGAAAATCGCTGACTGGCGGGCCTCCCCGCCCGCTAGCGGGATCACCCAGATCTGCCAGGCGCCGCTGCGGACGGAAAGAAAATAAATGCTTTTTCCATCTTTCGACCATTGCGGAGCGGCGTCGTCTTCCTCGTGGTTTGTCAAACGTCTGGGCCCGGCCCCGATCTCTTTCAGGTCAATAATCCAAATATCGGTATACCCCTGGTTGGCCTCCATATCAGTCTCACGCAAGACATACGCCACAGAACCGCCATCGGGCGAAACCTCAGGGGTGAAAAGCCGGTCGAGGCGGACCAGATCCTCGG
>JADFFP010000211.1 GCA_022568115.1 Pseudomonadota bacterium
GGATCGCGCCACCGGTGCCGGTTCTCCAGTGCTTTGAGATGAACATCACCGGGTGCTGGCAAAACCTGAGGCAGGTGTCTTTCAAGGGGCTCATTTGATACAGCCCGGCAATTATTAGGAGCCCGCCGATCGCCCAAGGGTTCGTGCCAACCATCATTTTGTTGACCATGCCGAGGTTTTGCAGAATGAGCTGTAGAAGAGCCGCACCAGCGCTGAACAGCGTCCAGACGATGACATAGCCCAAGACAAATACTGAAAGCGGGGCAAGGCTTCCACCGTCGTGTTTGGCCTTTTTGACCGAGTGGGAATAAATCAGGATCATCGGCAGGGCTGATGGCACCATCATCGCCACCATCATCACCGCCCACATCGCAAACATAGTCAGGTAATTTGGGAGGGTGAAAATCTCACCGCTTGCTGGCATTTTCCAAAGGAAAAGATAAATCCAGCTAAATCCAACCAGCGCAAACAAGCCCGCGAGCACATAAAAACGTTCCTCGCGGAACAGGCGAGAGAGGGAAGGGGGCTCGGTGATCATGGCTTAAGATTTAACTAATAACACCCTTGCCGTTCATGTGCAGCTGGCAGAACTGGCCATAGGTATTCTTGAGGTCGAGCTTGATATCACCGTCTGATTTGCATTCACCCTTGCCAACTTCGGCAATCCGGTATTCAAAGCCGTTCGGCAGGTCAATCCGGACCCGGTGCTCCGCGCCGCTGACATCATCCAGGATCGGCCGGCCTTTCAGGGTGCCAATGCCTTCAACAGAAATATCAGCAACCCGTTTGTCAATATCAATTTCGAGATCAATTTTGGCAAAAACCGGGTCCAGAACCTCACTCATGGTGCTGTTAAAGACGAAGAAATGCGTGGCGAAGGGCTCGGTATCCTTGCCGGACATTATGTTTATCATGGCTTTGCGCTGTTCTGCGCTGGCGCTTTCATCAACGATGAACTGCTGCTTGCCATTGCCCTCGGCGATCGGCCCCGGCCAATGGACCAGCATGGCATATTTCACCCCCGCGAGATCGACATCGCCATAATGGCCTTCCTCAACAATTCCTGCGAAAAAGGCTTCGCAAAATCCAAAATCCGGTTCCGGCCAACTGAACTGGCACGGGCAGGCGTAGGTGCAGTTGCAATTGGTGTATTCAGGCCCCTTGATCATCCACGGTGTCATAAAATCCCCCCTCGGTAAATTGAATGGGAAATTATAAAGAAAAACCGCGGATTTTCAATTAATCATTCAAATCCTGTTGCTCCCCCCGCCAGACCACCCATGAATAGATCAGGCTGACTACCACCGGGACCATGATCAGGGCCATGAAAATGGCGGCGAAGGTTTCGGTTGAGAACCATCTCATGGGCAGCAGGACCATCACGAGGCCGGCAATCAGGAACATTTTGCCGAACAAACGGTGGGTCTTTTGCCAGGCCGTCTCGGACGACAGCGTCCACGGGGTGCGGAAGCCAACCATGAACATCGACTGCGATTTGGCGGCGTAATTGCCGATCAGCATCATCATCGCGCCAAATGCTATTTTCAAAAGGAAAAAGATATTGATCGCCCACCCCATGGCAGTCCCGGCAATTGTAATCTCGGCCACCCACAACACCAGCAGCACCCCGATCCAGGTGGCGCCGATCAATTTTGGCGATTTTTCGAAGTGTTTGCGCCTCGGCTCGAGATAGGGCAGGGCTTTCAAAAGCCCCGCAAAAGCCAAGGTGAAGAGCGGGATGGCGGCCAGGCCCCAGGTCTTGGAGGCATAATTGTCAATCGCGCCCTCGACGTTCCAGTGGATCGCCACCAGCGCGTCCCCGGGCAGCTGGAACCAGGCATAAAGGCTGAAGGCTCCCATCGCCAGGGCGGATAGAAGTGCGCCGTAAAAAATCCGGTTCAATGTCACTTTCAGCGCTCCTCTTTATTGTTAATCTTTAATGTTCATGGTTGCCATAAATTTCAGCATTGCCTCTTCCAGAACCGAAACGTTCAGGGTGTAATAAATAGTCGTTCCGTCCTGGTCGGCGCGGATCAAATCCGCCTTCTTCAATTTGGCGAAGTGGCCTGACAGGGTCGGTTTCGAGACGTTCACGCCAGAAGCAATCTCGCCCGCGGATTTGGGGCCGGATTTCAGCAGCTCCAGGATTTGCCGGCGCACCGGGTGGGCCAACGCTTTGAAAACATCGTTCATTTCATAATAAGTTCGTTATTTCGTTAAATAACAAAATAATAACTAATCAGGTAAATGTCAAGGGAAAGTAGAGAGACCGAATGTCCACGGAACCTCAATCTTGTCATACCGGCTTTAGGCCGGTATCCGGGCTTTGTTTTTGTCGTCATACTCGCGAAAGCGGGTATCCATGTTGTTTTTTTTAAGAGTGGATTCCTGCTTGCGCAGGAATGACAAAAAGTGGGGTTTATAAAAGATCGTCATACCGGCTTTAGCCCGGTATCCGGCAAATGTTAGTGCAGTTCCCCGACCTTTAAAACAAAAACAAAGGACCAGACCCCCGCCTACGCGGGGGTGACAATGGTGTTAGCGCCTCTCAGGCGGGTTGGGGTTTTTTTCCTGTTTGACATAAAGACCTTCGAACCAGACGCTCCATTCGCCGGTCCTGTGGTTTTTCTGGGCGATTTTTTCCGCTATTGTCTGGAATTCTGCAGTTCAGGGTTATATGAGGAAGGCTGCTGAAAACCAGCGTAACCGGGAGAGCTTTGGCTGAAACACCATGTCGCCTAAGATTTTTTCATACAAAAACCTGCCCAAGAACCGGGTAATCCGGATCACGCTGGGGATTTTGTTTATTATCGGCGGAATTCTCGGCGCCCTGCCAATCCTGGGTTTCTGGATGTTCCCGATTGGGCTGTTATTTCTCTCGGTTGATTTCGCCATCGCCCGGCGCTGGCGGCGGCGGATTGAGGTGTGGTGGGGAAGGCGACAGAGGAAAAAGGGCAACAAAAGGCCATGACTTTACCTGAATTTTCCGACGTTTTGGCTGCTGCAAAGCGCATCAAGGGGATGGCAGTGCGCACACCGCTGCTCTGCTCGGTCGAGCTGGACCGGGCCACCCGCGGCAAAATTTTCGTCAAGCCTGAGTGTCTGCAGCTGACCGGAGCGTTCAAGCTGCGCGGCGCTTTCAACCGCCTCAGCGTGTTATCCGAAGAGGGGCGGGGAAGGGGTGTGGTGGCCTTTTCCTCGGGCAATCATGGCCAGGCGGTGG
>JADFFP010000212.1 GCA_022568115.1 Pseudomonadota bacterium
CCTGGCGCGGCTGCAGTTCAGCTTGTAAATTTAGGGTCCGGACGCTGATTATTCGCGTTCGGCCAGGTACTTTTCCGCCTCAATGGCGGCCATGCAGCCAAGCCCGGCGGCGGTCACCGCCTGGCGGAAAATCTTGTCCTTGACGTCGCCGGCGGCATACACCCCTTCAACACTGGTGGCGGTACTGTCGGGGCCGGTCAGGATATAACCCTCATCATCCATTTTGACCTTGCCCCTGAACAGCCCGGTCGCCGGGTTATGACCGATGGCGATAAAGACGCCGTGAACCGGCAGCTCTGAAACATCACCGGTCTTGACGTTCTTGATTGTCAGGCCGGTGACCCCAAGCGGGTCTTCATCACCGAGAATATCTTCCAGAACGCGGTCCCACAAAACCTCGATTTTTTGGTTCTTAAAAAGACGGTTTTGCAGAATTTTCTCAGCCCGCAGCTCGTCGCGCCGGTGGATCAGGGTTACTTTTGAGGCAAAATTGGTCAGAAACAGCGCCTCTTCCACCGCCGTATTGCCGCCGCCGACCACCGCGACTTCTTTACCCTTGTAGAAAAAACCATCGCAAGTGGCGCAGGCTGAAACCCCGAAACCCTGAAATTTGGTTTCGCCTTCCAGACCCAGCCATTTGGCCTGGGCGCCGGTGGCGATGATGATAGTATCGCCGGTGTAAAGCGCGCCCGAATCGCCTTTGGCCTCGAACGGGCGTTTTTCCAGATCCACCTCCGTAATGTAATCGGAAATAATTTCCGTGCCGACCTGACGGGCCTGTTCCTGCATTTGTTCCATCAGCCACGGACCCTGGATCGTTTCGGCAAAACCGGGGTAATTTTCCACATCGGTTGTAATGTTCAGCTGGCCGCCCGGCTCCATCCCCTGGACCAGGATCGGATCCAGCGCGGCGCGGGCGGCGTAAATGGCGGCGGTGTACCCGGCCGGGCCGGAGCCGATGATCAGAACCCTGGAATGTTTTGTTTCGCTCATTTTAAAACCTTTGGAAAAAGGAAGGGCCGTGCCGGACCCCCGCTGAAATTATTAACACCTGGTGGGTCAGAACCTACAGCTCATCGGCGTGTTTTTTAAGATATGCGGCAACGCCTTCGGCATCGGGTTTCATGCCTTCATCGCCCTTGTGCCAGCCGGCCGGGCAAACCTCGCCGTGTTGTTCATGGAACTGCAAGGCCTCGGCCATGCGTAGCGCCTCATCGACATTGCGGCCCAGGGGCAGGTCGTTGACCACCTGGTGACGAATCACGCCGCCCTTGTCGATCAGGAAGCTGCCGCGATAGGCAATATCATCATTGACCAGCACGTCATAATCGCGGGCAATGGTTTTTTTGATATCGGCCACCAGCGGAAAATCAACCGGGCCCAGACCACCTTCACTGGTCGGCGTGTTGCGCCAGGCTGTGTGAGAGAAATGACTGTCTACACTTATCCCGATTACCGCTGTATTAAGTTCCTCGAATTTGGCGATGCGATTATGAAACGCCAGAATCTCCGAGGGACAGACGAAGGTGAAGTCCAGGGGATAAAAGAACACTAAGCCATATTTGCCCTTGATGTGTTCGGACAGAGTAAAATTTTCGACGATGCTGCCATCTGCCATGACAGCAGCGGCGGTAAAATCCGGGGCGGGTTTTCCAACGAGTACGCTCAAGGGTTATCTCCTAATATTCTAATTTAAAGGTTCAAAATCAGGCCTTAATTTATAGGGTTAGTGCTAGCAGATATAACCATCAATATGCAACTTGCAAGTCATGTCTTTTGCTCTTAATAACCAAACAGGGAAAATTAAAGGATTTATGTAAAATTATAATTAATGGCAATTAAATGGAAATAACTTAAAATTAAATTACTTTTTTATTGATTTTTCGGAATTAATTTTTTAAAATGATTCTTGACTTGTATTATTTACAACAACCAGAAAAAAAGAGGTTTGTTTTGAGCGCAGGAAAACTAGATTCAGTAGACAGGAAAATTCTTAAAACACTTCAGGAGCGGGGTCGCATTACCAATGTCGACCTGGCGGAAATGGTTGGGATTACGGCGCCGCCGTGTCTTCGCCGGGTCCGGGCGCTGGAGGAGGCTGGTTATATTGAAGGGTATCATGCCGATCTGAATCACAAGTCGTTGGGCTTTACCATCACCGCTTTTATCCTGGTGGGCTTGAATAGCAACTCAGAGGTGGACCTGACGGCGTTTGAGGAAAAAGCAAACAGCTGGCCGCTGGTAAGAGAATGTTATCTGGTCAATGGCGAGTATGACTTTATCCTCAAAGTTGTGGCCAAGGATTTGACGGAATACCAGGAATTCCTCACCGGGGAGCTGACCCCGACCCCGCACGTTTCCAGTGTCAAAACGGCATTCAGCGTCAGGGCCGGCAAGAATGTGACGGGGGTTCCGTTCGAGTAAAAGACCGCCCATTTAATAGCCAAGGCTGGGGCGAAGATACGCTTCGGCCTTTTTTATGCCGATGGCCTTTTTAGCGGCGTAATCCTCTACCTGGTCGCGGGCGATTTTCCCGATCCCGAAATAATGCGCCTTGGGGTGAGCAAAATAAAAACCGGAAACGCTGGCCGCCGGGATCATGGCGAAATTTTCGCTTAACCTTACAGCAGCGCCGGCTTCGGCCCGCAAAAGGTCAAGAAGCAGCACTTTTTCTGAATGGTCCGGACAGGCGGGATAACCCGGGGCCGGGCGAATGCCCTGATAGCGCTCTTTGATAATTTCTTCATTGGTCAGCTTTTCACCGCTGGCGTAGCCCCAGTATTCACGCCGGACCCGTTCGTGCATCCGCTCGGCAAAGGCCTCGGCAAAGCGGTCGGCCAGCGCCTTTAGAAGAATCGCGCTGTAATCATCTTTATTGTCCACAAACTCCCTGGCCTTTTGCTCCACGCCAGAGCCGGTGGAAACCACAAAAGCGCCAAGATAATCTTTTAAGCCCATCTCTTTCGGGGCGATAAAATCGGCCAGCGAATAATTGGGCCGGCCTTCGCGTTTTCGCACCTGTTGGCGCAGGAGTTGAAAATGCTTCAGTTCTCTGGTTTTTGCCTCGTCGGCAAAAACCACCACCCCCTCATCAATGGCATGGGCCGGCCAGAACCCGATTACGCCGTGCGCCGTGATCCATTTTTCACTGATGATTTTTTCAATCATGTCCCTGGCATCCTGAAGCAGGGCGGTTGCTACTTCCCC
>JADFFP010000213.1 GCA_022568115.1 Pseudomonadota bacterium
CTGACCCGGTTCGATTCTGCCAGGCAGACCAATGAAAATGTGATTTTTGACGCCGCCATCACCGATATCGAATTCAACTGTGATGACCAGACCGCGGTCGCCACCACTATTTCGTTCAGCATCCGGGCGCGGCGCGGCCCCGCCATGAGGAACGAGGTGCAAAACCTGACCTATTATGTTGTTGTCATCCGCGACAATTATCTGGTCACCGCCAAGAAAAAATTTACCACCCAGCTCAATTTCTCGGGCAGCCGTGACAAAACCGGCGTCAGGGAAACCGTGATCCAGCGGTTCAGCGATTTTGAAATGCTCAAGCGCTATGATTATGAGGTGTTCGTCGGCTTTGAACTGGCTCCTGAAGAGCTTCAGTTTAACGTTGTCCGCTAAGCCATTCTTTAAGTTGACTCATCAATTTTCTGCACTATGATCACAAAATCCGCTGTAATTTTTGGCGGGCCGCCCTGTGCCGGGCCGGAAATCAGGCCAAGCACATCTTTTTGCGGGAGAGACCGGTTTTCGAATCGGCGCCGAAGGAGCAACCGCCCCGGAAACTCTCAGGCCAATGGACCGCGAAAAGAAGGGTACTCTGGAAAGCAGGCCATTTGGCCTCACCGAAGGGGTAAGCCTGAACACTTTCAGGTGAATTCTCTCAGGTTCCGTGACAGAGGGGGCTTAGAGGCCAGGGCGTGAGCCTGAGCTTTAGGTAAACTGTCGCGGGGCTGAAATGGAAACTCCGGAAAATTTGAAAAAGACTCCTCTTTTTAACCTGCATGCCGAACTGGGCGGGAAAATGGTCCCGTTTGCCGGCTACAATATGCCGGTCCAGTATCCGATGGGTGTGATGAAGGAGCACCTTCACACCCGGGCCGCGGCGGGGCTGTTTGACGTTTCGCATATGGGCCAGGCCTTCCTGAAGGGCAAGGGCGATCAGGATATCGGCAAACTGTTTGAACGTCTGGTGCCCGGGAATATTGCCGGACTTAAGCCGGGACAGTTGCGCTACACCCTGTTGCTGAATAATACCGGCGGCATCATGGACGATCTATTGGTCACCCGCCATGAGGACCAGGACAATACCCTTTACCTGGTGGTCAATGCCGCTTGCAAGGAGCAGGACTTTGCTCACATCAGGGATAAATTCAAGGATGAAGCCGATCTGGAAATCTTCAATAGCCGGGGTTTGATCGCCCTGCAGGGTCCGAAGGCGGAGACGGTCCTGTCACGTTTGTGGAATGGTTCGGCGAATTTGAAATTTATGCAGGCCGGGGGTGCAGATATTTTGGGGTATGAATGTTTCATCAGCCGCTGCGGCTATACCGGGGAAGATGGGTTCGAGATTTCTGTTCCCGGCGAAGGTGCGGAAGACCTGGCCCGGGCGCTGCTGGCGTTTGATGAGGTTGAGGCGATCGGCCTTGGCGCCCGTGATTCGCTTCGCCTTGAGGCCGGGCTTTGTCTTTACGGGCATGACCTTGATGAAGGCACCTCGCCGGTCGAGGCGGGCCTGGTCTGGACGATCGCCAAGGGCCGGAGGGAAACCGGTGATTTCCCGGGGGCTGGGCGCATTTTGAAAGAGCTTGAGGAGGGAGCAGCGCGAAAACGTGTAGGCATTAAACCCTTAGGCCGTGCGCTGGCCCGGGAAGGGACGGAAATTTTCGATCAAGAGAGGAGCACAATCGGCGTCATCACCAGTGGCGGCTTTGGACCTTCCTTTGGCGGACCCGTTGCCATGGGCTACGTTGCCAGTGCTCATTCCGCCACCGGGACCAGGGTCGATCTTCTGGTCAGGGGTAAAATGCTTGAAGGAGAGGTTTACGCCCTGCCTTTCGTCAAACAGGATTATAAGCGATAAAGTAAAAACAAGAGGGATATGGCATGATTAAATATTCAAGAGACCACGAATGGATCAGGGTTGACGGTGACCAGGGAGTGGTTGGCATTTCTGATTATGCACAAGAATCGCTCGGCGACATTGTGTTTGTCGAATTGCCTGAGGTCGGGGCATCTTTTTCAAGCAATGACGAAGTGGCTGTGGTTGAATCGGTCAAGGCCGCCAGTGAGATTTACACACCGGTAGGCGGTGAAATTACTGCCGTTAACGAAGATCTTGCGGAGGATCCGTCGCTGGTCAATAGCTCTCCGATGGAAGGAGGGTGGTTTTACAAGATCAAAATTTCCGATCCCTCGGAGCTGGGTGGCCTGATGGATGAGGCCGCCTATAATAAATATGTGGAGACCCTTTCCTGATGCGCTATCTGCCGCTCACCGACCGGGACCGGAAAGAGATGCTGAAAAGCATCAATGCCGTTGACATTAACGATCTTTACCGGGACGTTCCAAAAGAAGCCTGGTTAAATGAGCCGATTGGTCTTCCCAACCACGCCAGCGAGCTGCAAGTGGAGCGTCATTTCCAGAAGTTGGCGGACCAGAACCAGGCGGCTTTTTCAGGGCCGTTTTTCGTCGGCGCCGGGGCTTACCGCCACCATGTCCCGGCCAGTGTCGATCACCTGATCCAGCGCGGTGAGTTTCTAACCTCCTACACCCCCTACCAGCCCGAGATCAGCCAAGGGACGCTGCAGTATTTGTTTGAATTCCAGACCCAGGTAGCGTTGCTGACCGGCATGGATGTCGCCAACGCCTCGCTTTATGACGGCTCAACCGGGTGCGCGGAAGCAATCCTGATGGCCCGGCGGGTGACCCGGCGGCGCCAGGCCATCCTGTCCGGCAACCTTCATGGCCAGTACCGGGATGTTGCTGAGACTGTCACCCAGTTCACCGATGAGAAAATGGACAAGCTGGAACCCTGTCCGGAAAATCCGGAACAGGATTATGAGCGCATTTTAAGGCATCTGAATAAAGATACCTCGTGCGTGGTGGTCCAGAACCCGGATGTCTTTGGCCATATCCGTGATTTGACGCCGCTGGCCGAAGCGGTTCATGAAAAAGGTATTCTGCTGGTTGTGGTGGTGACCGAAGCAGTTTCATTCGGCGCCCTCAAATCACCCGGTGAGATGGGCGCGGACATCGTGGTCGGCGAAGGCCAGTCGATCGGCGGCGGCCTGAATTTCGGCGGGCCTTATCTTGGTCTTTTTGCCACCCGTGACAAGTTTGTCCGTCAGATGCCTGGCCGCCTGTGCGGTGAGACCGTGGATGAACAGGGAACGCGGGGCTATGTCTTGACGCTATCAACCCGCGAACAGCATATCC